>JAZONT010000116.1:0-4873 GCA_045654665.1 Candidatus Onthoplasma sp. | reverse complement strand
CAATAAAAGAAATTGGAATTAGTTTTGTAACTTTTAACTTTTCCATTTCTTCACGAGTTAAACTTCCAGAATTATCAACAACCAACGCAACTTTTTTTGCCATAAATTTTCTCCTTTATATCGAATTTCGACATTTTTATCTTAAATTGTTTAAATATTGCCAAATTTTAACAATCAAAACTGAACACTTGTTCATAATTGATTATATTAAATTATTTAAAGATTTACAAGCAAAATCACTAAATTTTAAATATTTTATAAATTTTTGAAAAATTATGAACATTATTTGACAAATGTGTTCATATTTATTATTATTAAATCATGCTAAAACAAGAATATAAGAACTCTGTTCAAACAAAAAAGAAAATCGTATCAGCTTATTTAGAGTTAATGATTGAAAATCCAGACAATTTAAATGTTACAGAAATTGTTAAAAAATCTGGAATAAATCGTGGAACTTTTTATTTGCATTTTGAAAATGTTAAAGCGGTTGAAAAATATATCGAAAGCGAATTAGCCAAAAACTTTAAAGATTTGGAATTAGATTTTAGGCAGGTTGAAATTAATAAAACACCAGAAATCATTTTAAACAAACTAAATGAAATTTTATTAAAGGATTTAGATTTTTATAGGTTATTCATTTGCGCAGCAAGTGAAACAAATCTTATGGAAACAATTAAAAAATCGCTTTTAATTTCAATATCTAACAATTTTAAAGTTATGCAATATGTTATGAACTTTGAACGATTTAAAATGGTTGTTCAATATATTGCTGGTGGCGCAATTAATGTTTACACGGATTGGTTTAAAGGCAACATTGATTGTTCATTGGAAGAATTATCTCAAAACATCACCCTTTTAATAAAACGCGGCTTAAAGGACTTTATATTTGATGAAAACTAAAATTTTTGATTACGGAATGAATGGTGAAGGTGTTGGAAAAATTGATAATAAAATTGTTTTAGTTAAAAATGCTTTGATGGACGAATTAGTTGAAGTTGAGATCGTTGAAGATAATAAAAATTATTTCAATGCAAACCTAAAATCAATCATTGAAATTTCAGCAAATCGACAAAACCCACCTTGCCCTTACTATAATGAATGTGGTGGATGCAATCTTCAGCACATGAAGTATGCTGAACAACTTAAGTTCAAAACTAATCACGTTCAAAAAACACTAAAGAAAATAACAGGTATAGATTTTAAAGTTAACAACACTGTTGCCTGTTTAAACGAATTCAATTATAGAAATAAAATGAGTTTTAGTGTTCAAAACGGTTCTTGTGGATTATTAAAACATAATTCAAAAGAAATTGTTGATATTGTGTCATGTCCGCTAGCAAACGATATTATTAATAAGGTATTATATATAATAAAAGAATATATCAATAAAAGTAACGCGCGCGAAATAAGAAATGTTGTTATTAGAAACATTAACAAACAAACTCTAGTTGGCATTGTTACTAAAAAATTTATTGATTTAAAAAATTTATTATCCACATTAAATGAACATTTTGTGGATATTGGTCTTTATGAAATAGTTAACATCAGAAACGACAGCGTTGTTTTGAGTGGAAAAGTTTATCATATTGGCGGAATAAAAGAAATTCAAATTAATGAGTTTGGTTTGTCTTATTCTGTCGATTTATTAGGTTTTCATCAAACTAATCTAGAAATTCAAAACAAATTGTATGAAAAAGTGTTAGAATATGTTGATAAAAATTCGGTTGTTATAAATGGATTCAGTGGTCAAGGGTTATTAACTGCAATTTTATCCAAAAAAGCAAAACAAGTTATTGGAATTGAAATCAACAAGAGTTCACATATTAGCGCAGAACAACTCAAAATAAACAACAAAATAAACAACATGAAAAACATCTGTGGCGACTTCTTTAAACATTTCAGTAAAGAAATGAGGATTGCCAACACAATAATTCTCGACCCAACAAAAAAAGGTTGTGGTCGTGAAGTAATGAACAAAATCAACGGTGTGGAAAACATAATTTACATATCTTGTAATCCAATTGCTTTAAGCAAAGATTTAAATGTGATCAAAGATGATTACGCAATTGAAGAAATAACACCATTCGATATGTTCCCAAACACAACAAGTGTGGAAACTTTAGTAAAATTAAAAATTAAGGAGAAAAAATAAAATGATACTTTCAACAGATTCAACAGCAAATTTACCAAAGGAATATTACGAAAAATTAAATATAAAAATGATACCAATGCAAATCATTTTAAATGATGAAACTTATAACGATTTAAGTGAAGAACTTCCAACAACAGATTATTATCAAAAAATGCGTGAAGGTGCAACACCAACAACTGCTCAAATAAATGAGTATGCCGCACGCGAATATTTTGAAAAACTTTTAGAAGGTGGCGAAGACGTTTTACATATTTGCTTTTCATCTGCTCTAAGTGGAACTTACGCAACAATTTCAAGAGTTGCAAACGAATTAAATGAAACTCATTCAAATAAAATTGTGGTTATTAACTCACTTAACGCATCTTGCGGCGAAGGTATTTTAGTTTTAAAAGCACATGATTTAATCCATGAAGGAAAAACCCTTGAAGAAGTAAAAAATGAAATTGAAAAATTAATTCCATATGTTTGCAGTTATTTCACTGTTGAACAATTAAAATATCTTGTTCGTGGTGGAAGAGTTGGTAAATTTTCTGGAGTTGTTGGAACACTCTTAAATATTAAACCAGTGCTCCGTGTTGACGAAAACGGAAAACTTGTAAGTTACAAAAAAGTTATTTCAAGAAAAAAATCAATTGCAGAACTTGCAAACATTGCAACTGAAAAACTAGCGGATAAAAAATACGTCATGATTTCTCATGCAGAATGCCTTGATGAAGCAAAAGAACTTGCTAAATCACTTAAAGAAATCTTCAATGTTGAGCCAATTATAACAGATTTAACTCAAGTTATTGGTTGCCACACTGGACCTGGTCTCCTTGCATTATTCTTCATCGGAAAGGAAAAATAAAAAAACAAAAAGAATAGTTTTCCCTATTCTTTTTTTTATTATGTTTAACATTAAACAAGGTTGATATAGTTTATTTCTTTATCAGTCTAAATTGTCTTTTGTCGTAGTCAATAAGTCCGTCATCGCGCATTTTGCTAAGTTCTGTGCACATTGCACTTCTATCAACCGATAAAAAACTTGCAAGTTCGGTTTTGTTAAACGGAATTTCAAAATAATTTGAACCTGCTTTTTTGCTGAGTGAGTTGAAATAAGATAAAAGTTTATCTCTTATAGTTTTTTTGCTCATGTGAGCAAGTTTTTCCAAAAGTTGAATATTACTGCTTGCAACCATTTGCATTAAGTGTTTTGAAACAATGTCGTGTCGTCTGCATTTATTCGCACACGGAGTTATTAGCCTATGCTTATTCATAAACATGATCAATGTTTTTTCGGTTGCAATTAAAGTGTCTTTATAGGTTTCATCGCCAGCATAAGCACTTTCAACGCCATATATCTCACCTTTTTTTAGTTTCATTAAAATTGATATATCACCCATGCTATCAATATGTTCAACAGTTGCTCCACCTTTTAATATTAAAACAACCTCATCCATGTGTTCGCCTTGATTAACAATATGTTCATTTCTGTTAAAAGTTTTAATCCTCGTTTTAAAACAAAACATCATCGCCTGACATTCAAATTCAGTCGCAGAACTAAAAATTTTGGTGTTTTTTAACTCTTCATAAAATTCCATAAAAATCTTTTAAAATTATTGGATTTTGTTGTAAAAACAACACTTTTTATATTTTTATTATAGTATAATGGTATCGTAAAGTCAAATATTTGCTCAAAATTGTTGAATTTTGACCAAAACACAATATGTTGACATGGTCAAATTATCTCAACACAACTAGATGAAACTTAATGAAATTTTGACTTCAAAATTAACAAAAAACAATATATAGAAAGCATTAAAAAGGGAGAAAAAACATGAAATGTATCAAAAGAAATGGTCAAGAAGTTGAATTTGACAACGATAAAATTCGCAAAGCCGTAACAAATGCAAACAACAACATTGATGAATTGAGCAAAAGATTATCAATGGAACAAATTGAAAAAATCACAACCGACGTAACAAAAAAATGTGAAAACATGGGCAGAGCGGTTGGTGTTGAAGAAATTCAAGATATGGTTGAATTTGCAATTATGGGTGAAGGCAAATTTGATGTTGCCAAACACTACATAACTTATCGTTACACTCGCCAATTAGCACGCCAAAAAAACACAACTGATGATAAGGTTTTTTCTTTAATTGATTGCCAAAACGAAGAAATTAAACAAGAAAACAGCAACAAAAACCCAACCATTAATAGTGTTCAACGTGACTATATGGCCGGCGAAATGAGCAAAGACCTAACAAAACGTTTCTTACTCCCTGAAGATATTTGGACTGCTCATGAAGAAGGTTTAATTCACTTTCACGATGCAGATTACTTTGCACAACGTATGCACAATTGTGATTTGGTTAACCTTGAAGACATGCTTCAAAATGGAACAGTTATTTCTGGAACAAAAATCGATAAACCTCATTCATTTTCAACAGCATGTAATATTGCAACACAAATTGTTGCACAAGTTGCATCTAGTCAATATGGCGGCCAAAGCATAAGCCTTGCTCACCTTGCGCCTTTTGTTGAAGTAAGTCGTCAAAAAATTCGTAAAGACGTTATTGATGAATTAACTGAAGCTGGTGTTGAAATTGACGATGAAATTGTTCACAAAATCACTGAAAAACGTGTTCGTCAAGAAATTAACCGCGGTGTTCAAACAATTCAATATCAAGTTATCACACTTATGACAACCAATGGTCAAGCACCATTTGTAACAGAATT
>JAZONT010000115.1:0-16536 GCA_045654665.1 Candidatus Onthoplasma sp. | reverse complement strand
AACTTCTTTCTTTGGAAGAAGATCAAAGTCACCCAATGTTTCCATTTGGTTAAGTTTGTTCATTCTGTCAATTCTCTTTCTGATTGTTGAGAAGTTAGTGAGTGTTCCACCCAACCAACGAGAACTTACATAGAACATATTAGCTCTTTCAGCTTCTTGTTTTACGATTTCGCCTTTCTTAGTTCCAACGTATAATACGTTAGCACCAGCAAGCACTTTTTCTTTGATGAAAACATAAGCTTCATCGATTTGTTTTGAAGTGTCTTCAAGGTTCAAGATGTGAATATCATTTCTTGCTGTGAAGATATACTTCTTCATTTTAGGATTCCATTTCCTAGTTGGATGACCGAAGTGACATCCGGCTTCCAATAATTGTTTCATTGAAATTACTGACATATTAATTTTTCCTCCTGTTTACGTCTTCCCTATTAATCAATTTGCTATGAACCAAAACGCTAAATTGCAATTAGGCATTGTTCGACTTACCAATTTTGCAACCACCCGTTCGGCAACAGACAAGCAATCATAATAGGTGCTTATTCATTGAACGTATATAATATAACATAATAAAACAACAATGTCAACCACTTTTGTCAAGTTTATTGGCTTAACATAATACGTGTTGACAAACCTTAGAAATTGTGATAAATTATAATAAAATGGTTGCAAGGAGATTTTAAATGCTTAATAATGAAAGTGATTTGTATAAATATCAAGAATTTAAATTTAGAAAAATAGAATATTGGCCTGATGACAATAGTCCTGATGATAATATGCTGTTTTGTATACAATATGCCACAAAAAATTTAGAAAGGTTTGCAGTGTTTTCCATTCCAATTTCACAAAAAGAATTTAATACAATTTCTTTTAGAGTTAACTTAGAAATGGAATTTGAACACTTACAATTAATTGACTGTGTTAAAAAATTATTAAAAATCTACCCTGAATTAACACAAAATGTTTTAGAAAATCTTCCACTCTGCGTTTTTGCAAATCAAGAACAAATGATGGAAATTTTTGAAACTATTAAAGACAATAAAAAACAAATTATGATTGCAAATTATGTGGTTAGTGAAAGAGGTCCCAAATCAAGTAAAAGTAATTATAAAAAACTAATTGAAAATTATAACATTAATTTTAACATATAAAGAGAAAAATAAAAACAACTCATCTAGAGTTGTTTTTTGTCGCCAAAATTTATAACATATTAATCCTATCTTGTGCTTTAGAATTTTATTTCTTGCCTTCGCCTTCTTCAATAAGAGTTTTATAGATTGTTAAAACTTCATCTATGATTTTATCGTCTCTTTCAATGTCAATTGTGCCTTTAAGTTCATCAATAACAAAAAGCACTCCTTCACCTTCATTAACACCTTGCATTGGTGTTACAGGAATCATAATAGAATAAAGCATACCTGTTCTATCAAGCGGAATAACTGCCACTTGTTCAAACTCAATTGGTTTATTTTCTGCATCGTATAAAACAACATTTTCCATGTTGTTTTCATCTAAAATTTGTTCTATTGGATTTTTAATTGTCATGTCTATTTCTCCTATATTTTTATTTTAACACAATCGATTTAAAAAATCAACTTATTTAAACCTATTTATAAATCGGTTAATAAATCAACTTTAACTAAAAACACTTTTTCTTAGATGAAGTTTGATTGCCCGAACGACTTAGGCTTTGCTTTAGCAAATCGCCGTTTAGAGAGTGGCAACTAACGAACTCCATCTAAATAATCTTGCAAAATTATGCTAGCCGCCACCGCATCAAGTTTTTCTTTTCTTTTTTTCCAATCTCTTTCAGTTTCTTTTAGCATTTCTTCTGCCATAAGCGATGATAATCTTTCATCAACAAACTCTATTTTAATATTAATTTGTTCATTTAATTTTGCCATGAACTCGCGGGTCTTTCTGGCGATTTCTTGCTCCTCACCTGCCATATTCATTGGAAGACCACACACGATTACATCAACATTTTTATTTTTTATTATTTCAGCCAAATGCGCAATGTCTAACTCTTCACCCTTTCTTTTATAAGTTTCAAAAGGCGATGCTAAAAACTTAGTGTCATCACTAAGAGCAATTCCAATACGTGCCAGCCCAAAATCTATTCCCATTGTTTTCATACATATATTATAACATAAATTAAATTAAAAGTAAATTAAAACAAAAAAAAGCCCATAATAAATGTGAGCTTTTTTAAAATTGAAAATCTAAGTCTTTATAAATATTAAGTTTTTTTATGTTTTCTGGTTTTCTAACCCTTTTTAATGCAGCTGAAACTAACTGGTGAGCGCAATTTCTTCCAACATTTTCAATTTTTCCGATTTCTTCAAACGTTAAAGGATTGTTATTATTTAAGCCATATCTCAATTCTAATACTTTAGCATTTCTTGAAGGAAGTTTGGCTTTAGTTTTATTTATTCTTTCTCTTGCTTCATTGATTAAAATTTTTGAATACTCATTGCTTTGTGATCCTTGTTTATCAATTATGTAAATAATGCTAGAATTTGGTTGTGTTTCAACTTTGTCTTGATAATGTTTAGTTCTAGAATAAATTTTTGTTAATTTGTTATATATAGTAATGTTAAGAATTTTGCATAGATAATCCCAGTGACTATTTGGCAACGTTTCATAATTATTAACATATTTGATAATAGCTTCCAATGAAACGGATAGGCTTTCTTCAAAAGGAAGAACATTTTCAATATCATATTTTGCATAAATATTAGCAAGTGTTTTGATGATATGGTCAATGCTCAAAGTAAACAATTCATTTAAACAATGCTTATTTCCAGAGTTAAAAGAGTTAAAAATTACATCATATTTCTCTTCAGTTAATGGTTCTGTTTTTGGATAAATTTCTTTACCCATATTAATGTAATTTTGTTTTCTTTTCTTGATTAAATTTCTATCGAGAGTGTAAATTGGTAGTTTTTCAATTTTTTCCATAAGACCTCTAAATCATTTGTGGCAACATATTAATACAAAAATGTCGAATTGTCAAGAGTGAATAAAGCAATTTTTAAATACAGTTTGTGGTTAATAAAAAAAAACTATTTTTTTCTTTGCTCTAAAATATTAAATCACAATAAAAAAATCCCTATTGGGATTAATTTAATTCTTCTAGTTTGTCTTTTTTAGTTTTATTTGATTGTGTTTTAATTTCATTACTTATGTCTTCAATGATTTCTTTTCCTTTTTCAACACCCATTTCAACTTTATCAGCGAGCATTTTATTGCTTTTAACGGCTATTGCTCCAACCATAAAACCTAAACCCATACCTATTAATAATTCTTTCATTATTCCTCCTTGTGATATGAGTATTATTAACTAAAAAGATAAAAATATGTAAAATATTAAAAGAAAAAAGGGGAAATTCTTTTTCCCCTATCGTTAAACATCATCTAAAAAATCAAAGAAATCTGCAAAATCATCATCGTCATCAGATGGATTTTCAACAAGACTATCATTTAAAAAATTGTTTACAGCCTCTATTTTTGTTTCCGGAAGCTTTTCAACAATTTCTTCAACTTCAGCTGTTTCTACCATTTCTTTTACTTCGGTTGTTTCAATTTCTGCAATTTCACTATCTTGTGATTTTTTGCTTGATTTGTTTTCTTTTTCAAGTTTTTCTTTATAGTCTAAAATAGCAAGACGAACACATTCAATACAAAAATCAATATTAACAGGACTTTCATCCCCTAATTCCTTTTTGATTGAATACGGATCTAAAAAGAACATCGAAACCATTTTACCCTTAAGCATAGTTGTTATTGTTGAACAAATTGCAATAATATAAGGATTTGCTTGAGCACGAAATTTGCTTTCAGTTATAACTCCACTTTCAATTCTTAAAGAAAATTCAACGTGATCGGTGTTATTTTCATTAAATAGATCAGCAATACCATCCGGTTTTGAAATTCTGCCAATGTTTTTAGGGTTTTTAAATAAGTTTAAAACTGCATTGCTATACATAATTATTTATCCCCCTTTCTTTTTCTAATTTTCATTCCATATGTTGAAGAATAAGACCTTAACTCATCAACACAAGTTGAAATAATTGAAATTGCTCTTTCAATTTCCTCATATGAGTTATTTTTACTAAAACTAAAGCGAATTGAACAGCTTGCACTATCGTTATCTAACCCAATTGCACTTAAAACATAAGAGACTTGATTGTTAACACAACCAGCAGACACCGCAATTCCATTTAAATCAAGTTTTGTCATTAAACTTTCAGCATTAACGCCAACGAAATTAACCGAAACAATTTGAGGGAGTTTTTGCTTAGTTTCAATGTTTAATTTAACATTTTCAATGGTTGAAATTAAAGTTGTTACAAAATATTCACTAATTGCCCTAACTTTATGATTGTTTGTTTTACTATCACGATCTGCTATTTCACAAGCTTTTCCAAATCCAACAATTCCTGAAATATTAGCTGTTCCGCCGCGTTTATGTCTTTCCTGATTGCCACCAAAAATTATTGGATCAATTTTAACATTGTTTGAAACATATAAAGCACCAACGCCCTTTGGTCCATGAATTTTGTGAGAAGAAATTGACATAACGTCAATTCCAAGCTCTTCAACATCAAGTGTCATGCTTCCATAAAGTTGAGTGGCGTCTGTGTGGAATATAATTCCTTTTTCATGGGCTGTTTGAGAAATTGCTTTAATATTTTGAATTGTTCCAATCTCCATATTAGCTGATTGAATAGAAACTAAAATTGTGTTAGATTTCAATGCTCGTAAAAAATCTGTAAATTTAATAAAACCATTTTTGTCAACATCAATATAAGTAACTTCAAACCCATCGTTTTCAAGGTATTTACAAGCCTCTATAATTGAGGGATGTTCAATGCAACTAACAACAATATGGTTGCCTTTGTTCCTGTTTGCATAAGCAATTCCAAATAACGCCCAACTATTTGCTTCACTGCCACTTGACGTGAAATAAACTTCGTTTGCTTTCGCATTAATAGTTTCCGCTATAATATTCCTTGCCTTATCAACTAAATTTAAGGCATCTCTACCAAAAGTATGGTTTGAAGTGGTGTTACCGTAAGTGTTCGTTAAAATAGGCATCATTTCATTTAATACTTCTGCACTAAGATTTGTTGTTTCAGCATTGTCTAAATAAATCCTTTCTTTGTCCATTCATTTCTCCTTACCTTAAGTTTCGTCCTTAATTTATCACTAAGTTAAAATTTTGTCAAATAAATTTTCAACTATATTTCAACATTTTTTTATCCAGCAATTACTTTTTATTTACAAACTAACATAAGTAATGTTAATTTGTTAATATAAATAAAACAATTTTCTATTAGAATATCTTGCGCAATTAGATAAAATAAAAAAGAGTGATAATGTCACCCTTTGTCAAATATTAATCTTCAGGAACTTCAGCAATCTCACATCGCTTTACAAATTTCAAAACTTCATCATAACTGTTTAACCCTACCAAACTATCAATCACTTTACCTTCTTTAAAAGCTATTAGTGTTGGCACGCTAAAAATACGATATCTTTTTGCAATTTCTTCACTATCATCAATGTCAATATTATAAAAACTAACATTTTCCATTTTATCAGCTACCTGTTCCAAAATTGGAGCCAACATTCTGCAAGGCATACACCATGTTGCAGAAAAATCTATTATTGTTAATTCTTCTCCACTAATAATTTTTTGAAAGTCTAATTCACTAACAGCATCCATAACTTAACCCCTTTTAATGATATCGTTTATTATTTTTGAGCACATAACACTTGCCATATTCACTGGATAGTATACCACACTTCCAATTGTTTTGCAATCAAATTTAAGCGATTTTTGCTTAGTGTAACAAACTTGAAGTTTTTTTATTCCTTCTTCAGCACAAAATTTTCTTATAATTTTAGCCAACTTATCGTATGATGTTTTAGAAATGTCGGAAATTTCAAATTGAGGAATTTCTTCAAATCTATTTCCAGCTCCCATAGCGCATAAGATTGGGATGTTTAACTCTTTTGCTTTTTTAATAAGCAATTTTTTGGCATTTATATCATCTATGCAGTCAACAATGTAGTCAACCGAATTAAAATCAATTTCATTAATTGTGTTTTCATCTAATTTCAATGGATAAGTTATAACTTCTGCATTGGGATTAATTTCTTTAATTTGATGATTAAATTCATCAACTTTCAGTTTCCCTATGTTGTTTATGTTTGCAACAAATTGACGATTTATGTTCGTTACATCTATAATGTCAAAATCAACAATTGTAATATATTGAATTCCTGAGCGAACCAACATATTTACTAATGCACCGCCAACACCACCAACGCCAAAAACTATGATGCGGGCGGAAAACAAATTTTTTATTTGTTCTTCATTTAACATCATAGTAAATCGGCTAAATATTTCATTTGTGTAAATATTATAAGACATATTTTTTGAAATCGTGAGTGTGAATAATTTCCTTCATCGTGTTAACAACAAAAGGTCTGTCAATCACAACTTTAACCATAGGGTTTTCATTGCTTGCATTAAATGAAATGTCTTCAAGCAATAATTCCATTATTGTTTGCAATCTTCTTGCTCCAATGTTTTCACTTGTTTCATTTTCATCTGCAGCAATTTCAGCAATTGCATCTATTGCGTCTTCAGTGAATTCTAAGTCTATATTATCAACTTCTAAAAGTTTTTGATATTGAGTTGTGATTGCGTTTTGCGGAATTGTTAAAATTTTCTTAAAGTCATCTTTATCAAGTGAATTTAATTCAACTTGAATTGGAAAACGGCCTTGAAGTTCTGGAATAAGGTCACTTACACTTGCAATATGGAATGCACCCGCAGCAATAAATAGGATATAATCGGTGTGAATTACACCATATTTAGTGTTAACAACACTGCCTTCAACAATAGGTAAAATATCTCGTTGAACACCTTCACGTGAAACATCTTGACCATGGTTTTTCTTTGCGGCAATCTTATCAATTTCATCAATAAAGATTATTCCTTCTTGTTCAGCACGATAAATTGCTTCTTTGTTGAGTGAATCAGGATCAATCATTCTATCACACTCTTCATCAAGCAAAAGTTCTTTCGCGCGTGCAACTGTCATCTTCTTCATTTTTCTAGGAGCTTTGATCACTCCACCCATAATTTGACCGAGATTGATTTCAGCACCAATTCCATCCATTAGGTTAATTGATTTTGGTTGTTCTTTAACATCTATATCAATTGGGTCGTTATCAAACTTGCCAGCTTTATAATCTTCATAGAAATTTGCACGGAAAACTTCAGTGTCCATTTCTTCTGGTTTATTTGCCTTCTTGATAGGATAAAGTGCGTCTGTGATTTTTTTATCAACACTTACCATTGCTTTGTCTTTAATTCTTGCTGAGTGTTCTGCTTTAACAATTCTAACACTTGCTTCAACAAGGTCGCGAATCATGCTTTCAACATCACGACCAACATATCCAACTTCAGTGTATTTAGTTGCTTCAACTTTAACGAAAGGTGCGTTAACAAGTTTAGCAAGTCGTCTTGCAATTTCTGTTTTACCAACACCTGTTGGTCCTTTTAAAATAATGTTTTTAGGTGTGATTTCGTCACTTAATTCTTTTGGAAGCCTACTTCTTCTATATCTATTTCTAAGAGCTATTGCAACTGCTCTTTTTGCCTTTGCTTGACCAATAATGTAGGCATCAAGGTTTTTAACAATTTCTTTACAAGTCATCATACTACACTTCCTCCACAACATAATTTGAATTTGTGAAAACACAAATATCGCTTGCAATTTCCATTGCTTTTATTGCAATTGAATGTGCATCTAAATCTGTGTTTTTTAGAAGTGCTTTAGCAGCAGATAATGCATAGTTACCACCACTACCGATAGCACAAATACCATCATCTGGTTCAATCACATCACCCATGCTTGTTAAAATAAGTAGAGTGTTTTTATCGGCAACGATCATCAACGCTTCGCCATTACCTCTGTGACCATTTCTAATGTTTTTAGCATATTCAACAGCACTGCGCATTAAACTTCCACTATATTTATTTAACATCTTTTCAAATTCTTCACACATAGCAAAAGCATCGGCAGTTCCTCCTGCAAAACCAACAACGACTTTTCCGTCAAACAAACGGCGAACTTTATGCGCTGTACCTTTTAAAATTACTTGTTGACCCATTGTTACTTGACCATCACCAGCAATAACAGTTTTGCCATCTTTTTTAACAGCCACAATGGTTGTTCCTCTATATTGTTCCATTTTAGTTACTCCTTTTCTAGTTCTAGTTTAATTTTATCAATTTCTTTTAAAGAACGCAAGCGATATTCAATGTTGCGTTGTTGTTTGTCACGAATATTGATTGGGTTTAAAATCCCAAAATTTGCGTTGATTGGTTGAAAATTATCAATATTTGCGTTTGTTAAATAATTGTAAAGGCCTCCAATAATTGTGTCTGCACTAAAAGAAATTAATTCTTTACCTTCTAACATTCTAGCAACATTTATTGCGCAATATAGACCACTTGCAATGCTTTCAACATATCCTTCCACACCGCTAAGTTGACCAGCAATAAATATATTATTGTCAACTTTAAGACGAGAATACTTATCTAAACATTTTGGAAAATTAACATAATTATTTGTGTGCATTACACCATAACGCAAAAATTCTGCGTTTTCAAGCCCTGGAATCATGCTAAACACTCTTTTTTGTTCACCAAAAGTAAGGTTTGTTTGAAAACCAACCATGTTATACATTGTTCCTTGGTTGTTTTCTTTTCTAAGTTGCACAACAGCATAATATTTTTCTCCTGTGTTTGGATTAAATATACCAACCGGTTTAAGTGGACCAAAGCGAATAGAATCTTCACCACGGTTTGCCATAATTTCAATTGGCATGCAACTTTCAAAAATGTTTTTCTTTTCAAAATCATGAAGTTCAACTCTTTTTGCGTTAATGAGTTCATTATAAAATGCCAAATATTGTTCTTTATTCATTGGACAATTAAGGTAATCAGCGTCCCCCTTATTATAACGCGCACCGAAGAAAGCAATATCGGTGTTAATACTCTCTGCTGATATTATTGGTGCTGCAGCATCGTAAAAATATAAGAAATCTTCACCAATTTTTTCTTTTATGGCATTGCACATATTTTCAGTGGTTAGTGGACCTGTTGCAACAATTGTTATTGCATCGTTTTCAAACTTAGAAACATCTTTACAATGAATTGTTATGTTTTTATTATTTTTTATTTTTTCAGTTATAATGCGAGAAAATTCATCCCTATCAACTGCCAAAGCTTGCCCTGCGGGAACTTGAACAGTATATGCAGTTTTAACAAGTTCGCTTCCTAATAGTGTTAACTCTCTTTTAAACACACCAGACGCTGTGTTTTCATCATCACTCTTAAATGAGTTCGAACAAACAATTTCTGCAAAATCTTTGCTGTGATGAGCAGGGCTCATTTTTTTGCCTTTAATATCATAAAGATTGACTTTATAACCCTTTTTAGCAAGATAAAGTGCGCACTCACTTCCTGCAAGACCAGCCCCAATAATATTAATCTTTAACATAAACGCAACCTTTGTTTGAGCAAACTATTTGAGTTCCGCCCTTTGCTGGAAATTTTTTCATAAGCATATCACCACACATTGGGCATTTTTCAGCAATTGGTAAATCCCAAGAAATATAGTCACATTTAGGATAATTATCACATCCAAAGAAAAGTTTGCCTCGTTTAGAATATTTCGCACTCACAACTCCAAAACATTTTGGACAAACACCTTTTTCTTCCACTTGATTAACTGGTTGATTGATATTTTTAGTGTTTTTACATTGCGGGAAGTTTGAACAAGCTAAGAAACGACCAAACTTACCATCACGATAAACCATCATTGCACCACACTTATCACACTTAATATCGCTTGGTATTGGTGCCTGTTTTGGCATGCTCACACCCATTTGTGTGCTTGCATATTCCATTTGTTTATGGAAATCTTTATAAAACACATCAACAATATCTTGCCACTTGTGTTTACCAAGTTCTACGTTATCTAGTTGCTCTTCCATTTCCGCTGTGAATTTAATATTCATAATATTTTGGAAATACTCTTCCAAATATTTTGTCACTTGAACTCCTAGTTCAGTTGGAACAAGAGCTTTCTTTTCAGTTTTGATGTAATCACGATTAAAAAGTGTCATAACTGTTGCAGCATATGTTGCTGGTCTACCAATTCCTTGAACTTCCATTTCTTTAATTAAGCTTGCTTCTGTGAAACGAACAGGTGGTTTTGTGAATTTTTGTTCAGTGTTAATTTTTTCCTTTTGAACCGTTTCACCTTCAACACAATCTGGAATATTAATTCCTTTTTTGTCGTCTTCTTCGACTTTATAAACTTTAGTGTAGCCATCGAAAATTAAAGCTTTTCCGCTTGCACGGAATTTATAATCCTGAGCCAACACATCAACAGTTAAACTATCATATTGAGCATAACTCATTTGACTTGCCACAAAGCGTTTATAAATTAAAGTGTAAAGTTTAAGATATTGGTCTTCAATTTTACCTTTTAAATATTCTGGTGTGTATTTTAAGTTAATTGGTCTAATTGCCTCGTGCGCATCTTGAGCACTTTCTTTTGAAGCAAATTCATTAAATTTTCCTGGATGGTATTCCTTTCCGTAGTTTTCCAAAATGAATTCTTTTGCCATAAATTGAGCATCTAAGCTAACACGAGTTGAGTCGGTACGAATATATGTTACAAGCGCAGTTTTTCCTTCGCCTTCAATCATTACACCTTCATATAGTGATTGAGCACATTTAGTGTAACTATTCAATGTCATTTTGAGTTTAGAAACAGCGTCTTGTTGTAAACTACTTGTGATATATGGTGCAGGTGGTTTTGAGTATGCCACTTGGCGTTTTACTGCACTCACCTTATATTCAGCATTTTCAATTTGAGATAAGATTTTGTCTACTTCTTCCTTGTTACTTACTTCCAATTTCTTATCTTTGAATTGAATAAGGTCGGCTTTAAATTTTTTATTGTCTTTAATAAGTTCAGCACTAATGTTCCAATATTCCTCTGGCACAAAATTTTGAATAGCATTTTCACGGTCAACAATTAGTTTGAGTGTTACAGATTGAACACGACCGGCACTTAATTTTCCTGTTATTTTTTTAGAAAGTAGCGGGCTTAATTGATAACCCACAATTCTATCTAAAACACGTCGGCCCTGTTGAGCATTAATAAGGTCATAATTTAGAGGTTTTGGGTTGGTAATACTTTCGTTTACTGCCTTTTTACTAATTTCATTAAATGCAGTTCTCCGCATGGCATCTTTATCTAATTCTAAAATTGTTGCCAAATGCCAAGCAATTGCTTCACCTTCACGGTCCGGGTCGGTTGCAAGATAAATTGCTTCTGCGTTTTGCGCTTTCTTCTTCATATCCGCCACCAAAGATTTTTTCTCTGGAATAATTTCGTAGGTTGGTTCATAGTTGTTATTTAAATCAATTGCGAAGCTTTTTGCAGGAAGGTCTCTAACATGACCTTTTGTTGGAAACACCACATAATCGCTTCCTAAATATTTTGCTATTGTATCTCTTTTACCAGGTCCTTCTATAAATACTAACTTCATACTTCTCCTTACAATCAAGGTTTATTATACTAAATTTTCAAAAAACATACAACCTATTTTTCAAAATTTAACTAAATTTTGTTAAATTAAATATCTAGTTAAAAAAGATTATGACGGAATTTCGCCATAATCTTAAGCCATTATGTAACTGTTGTTTGCAAGTTTAATTAACATTCCTTCCAATTCTAAAGTTATTAGTAATGTGTTTAATTCATTTGCAGGTATGCGTGTGAAATCTAAGATTTCCTGAAAAGTGTGTTTTTCACTTGCTATGTAATTTAAAATCATTTGAGAATTAATATCTAATTGTGAATTGTTGTTAACTTTCTCTGTTTTAACTAATTTGTAATTTTCCAAAACATCGTCTGGGCTTGTTGTTACGCATCCTTGCAAATTTTTAATTAAAGCATTGGCTCCTTTGCTCATTGGTGAATTTATTTTTCCAGGAACAACAAATATATCACGATTAAACTCAATGGCATAATTAATTGTGTGCATGCTTCCGCTCTTTTCACCCATTTCTGGAACTAACACGCCACGACTTAGTCCCGCAATAATTCGGTTTCTTATTGGAAAATAGTAAGACAAAGGTTTTGTGTTTGGAGTGTACTCACTAATTATTAAATTACTTTCTTCAATTTCTTTTGCAAGGTTAATGTTAGTTTGAGGATAAATATGTTTAAAACCACCAGCAATAACTGCAATTGTTTTCTTTTTTTCTTGCAAAGTTGTTTTGTGTGCAACACTGTCAATTCCATCAGCTAAACCGGACACAATTGTCATGTGTTTTGATATCTCTTTTATATATTGTTTTGTTACAACAATTCCATAATCTGTTGGTTTTCTTGTTCCAACAATAGCAAAACACTCTGTGTTTAACAAACTAACATCACCTTTGCAATATAAACACAGTGGCGGTGTGTTTATTTCTTTTAGTGCGTACGGATAATTAGGGTTGTTAAAAGTTACCAATTCCACATTATCTTTTTCATACTCTCTTAAATGGCGATTTAAATATTCATCACTTAAACATAATGCCATTTTGTTGAATTCTTGATTAGTTAAAATTTGTTTTATTTCATTAACTTTTAAAAATTGTTCTCTTAAATTCTCGCTTTTATTTATACAATTTAATAGTTTAATTTTCTTTCCATAGGTTAAAAATTCAAACAAATCTAACCACAATATATTTTTATCTGCATTTGTCATATTACACCGTATATTTTTTATCTAACGACCTATATTGAATTGCTTCAAGAATATGCGCTTTTTCAATATTTTCTTTGCCTTCAAGGTCTGCAATTGTTCTTGCAACTTTCAAAATTCTGTTATATGCTCTTGCACTTAAATTTAGTTTTTTGAAAGCAAGTTCTAAAATATCAGTACACTCTTTATCAAGCGCACAATGTTGTTTAAATTCTTTTTCGCCCATTTTTGCATTTGAATAAATTTTGCTGTCCTTAAATCTATTCAATTGAATAGCACGCGCATTATTTACTCTAACCTTAATATCTTTACTTGGTTCTTCCAATTCCCTTTGAGTGAGTTCTTCGTAATTTATTGCATCAACTTCAATATGTAAATCAATTCTATCCATAAGCGGACCACTAATTTTAGATAAATATTTATGAATAGCGGCAGGGCTACACTTGCATGGTTGAGAAGAACTTCCATAATAACCACACGGACAAGGGTTCATGCTTGAAACCAATATAAAGTTAGCCGGATATTGAACTGTTAATGCATTTCTTGCAACAGTAATATGCCCATCTTCCATTGGTTGACGAAGTGTTTCAATTGTGTTTCTTGCATATTCTGGCATTTCATCTAGGAACAACACACCATTATGTGCCAAACTTATTTCACCTGGTTTTGCCTTCATTCCACCACCAGCTAATGCAATTAGCGTTGCTGTGTGATGCGGTGAACGAAATGGTCTTTCAATAACAATTCCTTTTGTTGGATCAAGAACACCTGCCACACTATGAATTTTTGTTACTTCCAAACTTTCTTCAAAAGATAAATCTGGAAGGATTGAAGGAAAACATTTTGCAAGCATTGTTTTTCCTGCTCCAGGTGGGCCAATAAGTAAAATATTGTGACCACCCGCTGCTGCAATTTCCATTGCTCTTTTTGCACTTGCTTGACCTTTAACATACATAAAATCATGCTTAAAGTTGTGTTCTTTCAATGCACTTTCAAAAGTTTTGCTGTCATTCTTTTGAACTAAAACTTCGCCTTTTAAGTGAGCCACAACTTGCTTTAAATTTTCCATTGGATAAACTTCAATTCCGTCAATAAAAGATGCTTCCATAGCGTTTGTTGCTGGAATAATAAACTTAGTGTATCCCATTTGTTTTGCTGAAATAAGCATTGGCAATATTCCATTAATTTTTCTTATTTCACCATTTAAACTTAGTTCGCCTAAAACAACAATGTCTTTAATGTCTTTATTTGAAATTAAATCTTGAGCAACTAAAATTCCCAAAGCGATTGGAAGGTCATACATACTACCTTCCTTTTTTGTGTCTGCCGGTGCAAGATTGATGATTATCTTATTAATTGGATAATTAAAGGCACTATTCTTGATTGCAGATTTAACTCTTGACTTGCTTTCTTTGATTGCAGTATCTGCAAGACCAACAACATCATAGCCAGGAATTCCAGCATTTACGTCAATTTCAATATCAACTGGATAACCCGTTATTCCATTTAAACCAAAAGACAAAATTTTTGCTAACATATTCTCCTCTCTAATATTAGATTACAAAATTTACCAAAATTTGTCAATAGTTTTATCAAACATTTGTTCGATGTTTTTATAAATAAGAAAAAAGGATTTCAAAATACTTTTTGCTCTATTTATAAATAACAAAAAAGTGCATTTATGCACTTCATAAATTGTTTTATTATTAAAAAAGAGCACCATTTTGGCACTCTTCTCTTTCAAATCTAAATTTCCGCTAGTTACTATTTAACTTCTTTAACTTTTGCGGCCTTACCTGAAAGGTCTCTAATATAATAGATTTTAGCTCTGCGAACTTTACCCTTTCTCACAACAATGATTTTATCAATTTTTGGTGAGTGAAGAGGGAATGTTCTTTCAACTCCAATACCGAAAGACACACGTCTAACAGTGAAAGTTTCACGGATGCTACTTCCTTTCTTTGCAATTACAACGCCTTCATATGCTTGAATACGTTCTTTTTCGCCTTCTTTGACTTTAACCATAACACGTACGGTGTCTCCAATATTAAAAGAAGCGAGGTCACTACGTAATTGCTCTTTTTCGATTTGGTCGATAATTGTCATACTTTACCTCCTAAACTTGACGTTCTTGCGTTGGACCACAGCGGACCGCCAATAACAAATGTATTATAACACAACTTTAAACTATTTGCAAGGGTTTTTAACAAATTTATTTAAAATATTTCGTTCATTTCTGTTATTAAATCTTCTTCATCTTTATATTGAATAAATTCCATATCTTCATTATAGGATGAAGTTAAAGTGTTAAAATTTCTTGCTGAATTTGTTTATAATCTGCATAAAATTCAAATGGCGTGTCAAAAATTTCAACATATTTATCCAACACTTTTTCAACAAACTGTTTTTTCTTTCAAATTCTCGTATTCTCTCCTTAACTACATTATATCGTAAAATTCTCATTTGTCAAGAGTTAAAACGCGTCAATAATGTGGGTTATTTCGGGGTTTTCAAGTCCTAAAATTGAAATTGCATCAAAGCGGCATTTTGTTCCGTATTTTTTGTTTTTCATTAAATAAATGCTTGCAACTGCGTGAATTTTTCTTTGTTTTTCTTCATCAATTGCTTCAAACGGATGTCCAAATTTCTGACTTGTTCTTGATTTTACTTCCACAAAAACAATGTAATCTTGATCCTTTGCAATAACATCAATTTCGCCTATGTCATTTTTATAGTTAGTTTTAAGAATTTTATAACCTTTCTTCTTTAAATAGTTGCTTGCAATTATTTCACTTCTCTTTCCATAAATATTTTTTTGCACTCATCTTCTCCTATGATTTTACCCAAGAAACTCAACCTATGAATTGGTGTTATTCCATATTGCTTTATTGCTTCAATGTGTTTTTTTGTTCCATAGCCAACATTATTTTCGTAATCATAATTAGGGTAAATTTTTGCATAGTTTTCCATCATTCTATCACGATATACTTTTGCAATGATTGAAGCACAAGCAATTGCATAACTTGTTGCATCTCCCTTAATTATAGGCATTTCGTTTTCACATATGTTAAGTTTAACTGCATCAACAAGCAACAAATCTGGTTTGACTTTTGCGTTTTCAAAGCACTCTTTCATGCATTCTTTTGTTGCATTAAGAATGTTGATTTTATCAATCACATCTTGACTTCGAACTGAAATTGAAACTGAATAAGCGGTGTTTATTATTTCATCATAAAGCCTTTCACGGTTTTTCTTACTAACCTTTTTGCTATCAAACACTCCTTCAAGCATTTTATCATATGGCATAACCACGCAAGCAGTAACAACCGGACCAGCAAGCGGACCGCGACCAACTTCGTCAATTCCTGCTATAAATTTAACATTATCACTTAAAAGTGCTTTATCGTGTTCAAAAATTTTTGTTGTGTCTATCATAAGTTCCCTTTTATTCTAAACAAATTTTCCCTAACTTACCAGCTCTAAAGTCAGTGAGCAAAAGTTTGGTTGCGCGTTCTTAATCAATTTCGCCACCTTTTATTAGACATCCGCGTTCTTTGCCTATTGCTTTTAATATATCATTATCAAGTGTGTCTTCTTGCATTTCAACACCATATTTAGTTTGAAGTGGTTTGCTTTGCATGGTGCGAAGTCTTGCAATTAATCTTTCACACACATCAACTA
>JAZONT010000114.1:0-5766 GCA_045654665.1 Candidatus Onthoplasma sp. | reverse complement strand
AAGTATAAAATTATAAATTTGTTGGACAAATTATTTATAACCATTTCAATATTCCTGATCATATATGCATGGATAAATTTTTTCATAAGAGATTTATGGATAACATTTATTTTGAGTTTGTTTTTTTCTTTTGCTGTTGTTTTCGTTTTGTTTTTCTTGCTTAATAAAAAATCAAAAAAACTTATCTCAAGCAAAAAACTTCTATTAGAGATTGAAGAAAAATTTCTAGCTTTTAAACTTTTAAGCAACACCGACAAACTAAACCTAATTAAAAATGTCTTTGCAAAAGATTTTCAATGTAAAAAGTTTAAGGACAGTTTGCTTTTAAAAAACGAAGAAAAAGTTATACAGATAATGCTTAAGTTAGACAAAGAAAATCTATGTCAATTCGACTTAATAAATTTAATCTCAGCACGAGAAAAAACTGTTAGCACAATAATCATAGTTTGTGAAAATTTTGACTCAAATTTAAATACTAAGATTTTAAAAAATTTAGAAATAAAAATCCTAGATAAAACTAGGCTTTATAACGAATGTTTTTTAACCTACAATTTATTTCCAGACTGTTCAAGTTTGCAACCAGAAGTCACTAAAAAAAGTTTTAAAAATATAGTTAAAAATTTCTTTCTTCCCAACAAGGCAAAATCATTCTTTTTGTGTGGTTTGGTTTTAATTTTTTCTTCTATTATTTTGCCATATCACACATATTATCTAATCTTTGGAAGTTTGTTTTTGATATCAAGCATTATCTGCAAACTTCAACCACATTTTAAGCATTAGAAATTTTAGCAAGCGCATAAATAAGATAATTTATTTCTTCATAAGTGTTATTAAAATCAATACTCACTCTAACCATTCCCAAATCAAGAGTTTTGTATTTTTTGTGAACAAGCGGAGCACAATGTAAGCCTGGTCTCACACATATATGAAACTCTTCATTTAAAACGTTTGCAACGGTTGCACTATCCAAATTCTTAATGTTAAACGAAAAAATATTTTTACTATCTTTGGATGAGAAAATATTTAAATTTTTTATATTTTTAAGGTTTTTATACAAAAACTCACACATTTTTTGCTCTTTTTTCAATATTTTTAAAAAATTTTCTTTTAAAAAAGTAACACCAGCGTTTAGAGATAAAATGGAAATTGTTGGAATTGTCCCCGCCTCAAAACCCTCAATTGTGTCTGTTTGTTGAATTAAGTTTGCACTATCTGTTCCAGTTCCACCATAAACTAATGGTCTTAAATTTTTAAGATTTTTAACAAACAAACCACCGACTCCTGTTAAAGACAAAAGTCCTTTATGTCCCGCAAAAGCAAACATATCACAATCAATTTTTTCTAGATTTATTTCAAAATGTCCGCATGCTTGCGCACCATCAATTAAAAATTTTAGGTTGTGTTTTTTGCAAATTTTTCCAACTTCCAAAACATCACAAATTTCACCTGTAACATTACTCACAAAGGTTGTTATAACTATCTTTGTGTTTGGACGAATTTTATTTTCAAAACACTCATGAAATTTATTTAAATCGCAATCCAAAACTTCAACTTCAACACCATGATTTTTTAACTCTTCAAGTGGACGCAAAACCGAGTTATGTTCGTAACATGTTGTGATAACATGATCGCCATATTTTAGAGATGAAAAAATTGCCAAATTAAGTGCTTCTGTGCAATTTTTTGTGAATATCAAATCATAGTTTTTTGCATTAAAAAATTCTTTTAAATTTTCCCTTGTTTCGAAAACTTTTTCTGCCACATTTTGTGATAGATTGTGACCACTTCTTCCTGGATTTGCACACAAGTTTTTCATCGCGTTTAAAACTTCAATTTGAATTTCTTTTGGTTTAACAAAACTTGTTGCCGCATTATCAAAATAAACATATTTTTTATTCATATAACATTTTACGTTTAAATATTTTTTTTGTTAAAGCAATTACACAACAATAAAAATTTTCATATTGTGAAGTAAGGAGACACGTATGAAAAGTTTAATCATTTCCTTTAAATCACGAAACGATATTTATTCTTTTTCAACAATACTAAAAAGGCAAAATATTTTTTATACAATTATAAACACTCCAAAGAACATTGGGTCTAGTTGTATGCTTTCAATTAAAACAGACTTTAAAAATTTTCAACAAATAAGTAATCTAATAAATCAATTAAGACTAAAATCTTTTTTGGGTGTTTATTCCATTTTCCAATCAGGTGCTGGAACGCAAACGATAAAACTTATGTAAATATTTTTACATAGTATTGACTATCAACATAATTTTTGGTATTATATTTAAGTGAAAAAGATTGATGAAATTTTAAATTATTTCAACAAATTGCATCCAAATCCAAAATGCGCATTAAATTTTTCAAACAATTACGAATTATTAGTCGCGGTCGTTTTATCTGCTCAATGCACTGATGAGAGAGTTAATCAAGTTACGCCAAAATTGTTTAAACTAGCAAACACACCCGAAAAAATGCTTAAGCTTGGCGAAAATAAAATAAAGCAAATCATATATCCTTGTGGATTTTATAACAACAAAACAAAATCAATTCTAGCACTTAGTAAAGATTTAGTAGAAAAGTTTGACGGCAATGTTCCTTGTTGCATGGAAGAATTAACATCTCTTGCTGGTGTTGGAAGAAAAACTGCTAATGTGGTTATAGGAGTAGCGTTTGGTGGACAAACTATTGCTGTGGACACCCATGTTCACAGAGTTAGCAAAAGACTAAATTTAACAACTCAAAATTCAACAGCTGAAAAATGTGAGCAAGATTTATTAAAACTAATTCCAGAAAACGAAAGAACAAAATTTCATCATCAAGCAATATGGTTTGGCAGGCTTACTTGCAAGGCAAAAAAGCCACTTTGCGAAACATGTGAATTAAAAGATATTTGCAGATATTATATAAAAGGAAAATAATATGTATTTAGACAAAGTTACAATAACAATTAAAGCAGGCAATGGCGGAAGCGGAAAAGTTAATTTCCACCGTGAAAAGTTCGTTGAAAAAGGCGGCCCAGACGGTGGCGATGGCGGAAATGGCGGTTCTATTTTTTTCGTTGCAGATAAAGATAAAAACACCCTTGTTGATTTCCAATTTGTGAAAAAGTTCGAAGCGGAAAACGGTGAAGGCGGTCACGGAAAACTTCAACATGGAAAAAATGGTGAGGATGTTTATATTAAGGTTCCTCGTGGCACTGTAATTAAAGATGCTGAAAGCGGTCAAGTGTTAGCAGATATGTATGAGGACGGGTTCACTTACTGCGCACTTAAAGGCGGTCGTGGCGGTAAAGGAAATAATTTCTTCAAGTCACCTACCTGTCAATCCCCGAGATTTAGTCAACTTGGTGAAGTTGTGAAAGCATATAAGGTAACCCTAGAACTTAAAACAATTGCAGATGTTGCATTGGTTGGAAAACCAAATGTTGGCAAATCCACTCTCCTAAGTGTTATCACCAACGCAAAACCAAAAATAGCAGATTATGAGTTCACCACTCTCTCTCCTAACCTTGGAGTTGTTAAGATTTATGATGATAGTTTTGTTGTGGCAGATATTCCGGGTCTTATTGACGGAGCAAGTGAAGGTGCGGGGCTTGGTCATGAATTCTTGGCACATATTGAAAGAACTCGCCTTGTTGTTCATGTTATTGATGCAAGTGAATATTACGGAAACGATATTGTTGAAGATTATAAAATTATCAATAGAGAATTGAAACAATACAACGAAAAACTAAGTAAACTCCCTCAAATTGTTGTATTTACAAAACTCGATTTAACCCCTAATATTGATGAAAAAATTCAAAAATTTAAAGAAAACATTAAAGACAATGTGGAAATCGTGCCAATTTCTTCAATAACAAGAAAAAATGTTGATGATTTGGTTAAAAAGATTTACGAAAAACTTATCACGCTTCCAAAGAGTGAACCAATCCCTGTTGAACAAGTTGAACTTGAAGTTAAGGATACGACTTCAATTAAAATTGAACGTCTTACTGAAAATGAGTGGCGACTTTCTGGCGGATACCTTGACAACCTTCAACGCGGAATTGTGTTTAACGACACACAATCCCTTGCATACTTCCAACTTCGTTTGCAAAAAGACGGAATTATGGATATGTTTAAAGCAGAAGGCGTTCAAGATGGCGACATCATGCACTTCGGCGCACTTGAATATGAAATCTATTTTTAGAATAAATTAAAAGGAAAAAATATGATAGACAAAAAAATAAGAATTAAGTTAAGAAGTTTAGCTATGAACATTAAACCAACTCTTTGGGTTGGAAAAGATGGCTTTTCTGAAAATGTTTTAAAACAAATTGAAGAAGAACTTTTCAATCATGAACTTATTAAAATTGCAGTTCAAGACAACGTTGAAATGCCAACAGAGTTTGAACTAACTGAAATTGCTGTTAAAATTGGTGCTGATGTTGTTACAGTTATCGGTAGAAAAATTGTTCTTTATAAGCACAGTGAGAAAAAGAGCATTAAGCATGTTTTAGCGTAATCACAGTGTTTGCTCTAACTTTGTTAAATTTAAAAATATTAAGCATATTCTTGCTTAATATTTTTTAACACAAAAAACTAGTTTTATTCAACTCTTGTGTAATTTTTGATTTCAAAATCTGTGGTTTTCAGCTGTTTCTTTGCTGGTTTTGATTTATTAATATTTAAACCACCACCTTTGAACATATTTAATATTGAACTCATCATGTCTTTATTTGAAAGCAATGTTGAAATTAAATTTGATGAAGTGTTTTGTGATTGATTGCTTAAAAGTTTTGTTATGTTTGAAATATCTGCTCCGCCTTTATTAAACGCACCAAGCAATGGAAGCAAACTTTTTAAATCAAAACCAATGCTCTTGTTGTTTTGATTGCAATTATTTTTTTTATTATGATCATCATGATTACAACAATAGTTTTGGTTTCCGTGATTACAATTAGAGCCATACTTGTTGAAAGTTTTTTGAACACAATCACAATCATGTTTTTTAAAATTATTGTTTAAATAAAATTGTGGTAGTGTTTCATATGGTTCTTGAAACACTATTTTTTTAACTTTCTTTTCTTCTTTTTCCAACCTTTTTAATGGTTGAATATATGCGTTGGGTTCAGAAAATAACGCAAATCTACTATCCTCAAATTCCATAATAATATTTATGTTTTAACATTTGAGTTTGTCACATCAAACAATATCTTTGCATATAAAATGTTGAGGTTTAAATTATGCCAAGAGATTTTAAAAGTTTTGCAAAAGAGCACCAAAAAGAAGCTGAAAAAATTATTAATGAAAACAAGGAACAAGCAAACCAATACGAAGAAATTATTAATAAATATAAAAACATGAATCAAAGTGATTTAATGACAAATCTTTTTTCTGAGGCCAGCAAACTGAAAAGCGAAGGAAAATTGAATAGTGAAAGTTTAAATAGTTTAAAATCAACATTGTCACCATTTCTCAATACAGAACAACAAGAAATGCTAAACAATTTAGTTAATGCAATAAACAGTCAAACATAAAAAACAATCTTTACATTTTGATTTGACTATGCTATAATCAACACATGATAAAGTTTGAAAATGTTTATCTAAAATATGTGAACGAGTTCTATTCGCTTTATGATTTTAGTTGTGAGATTTCTTCTCACACTCTTTTTGTTGGTGACTTCTTTTCGGGCTCAACAGCAATTATGAGAACACTTTCAAAAATAAATAAAGACTACAAAGGCAATATATTTATAGACAATACTAATATTAAA
>JAZONT010000113.1:0-4085 GCA_045654665.1 Candidatus Onthoplasma sp. | reverse complement strand
GCGTTTGTCCTGAGCCAGGATCAAACTCTACAAAAATGGTATTAAAACTATATTGCTATAGAAATAATCTTTGTAAATAACCTTGCTCAAATTGCTTGGCTTATTTCGTTGTTCAAAAAACTTGGAATTGATAAGAACTTTAAATTCACATTTGCTTGTTCAAATTTCTTACCATAGTACCTATTAAGATATAAATTGTTCTAACGAACTTACGTTCGGCACTTGCGTTTTTACATCAAGCGCATTATGAATATAACACATCTTGAAGCAATTGTCAACACTTTTTTCAAACTTTTTTTAAAATTTTTAATTTTTTTTAAATTTTAATTTTGAAGAGTGTTTTACCCGCAAGTGATTGTATATTAACACAAACAAAAAATTGTGTCAACAGATTTTTAAAACTTTTTTGCATTTTTTATAAAAAATAGCAATTTTCTTTTAATTTAGCCAAATTTTTGCTCAAAATTCGCCTTATTCACTCTATATAATATGAAAAAACACCCTTTCAGGTGTTTTCTTTGATGTTTTAAGTTGTAACTGATTTGGATAGTTCTATTAAATCTAGACAATAATCAATAAGTTCTGGCAATGTTAATTCAGCAACAGTTTTAAATCCACCATTAACAGCATCGGCAACAGTTGTTACATGATCATCCAAATCGTCATAATCAGCAGGTTTTTCAATAACCCCTTTTGAAATCAATTCTGCCAAAGTCGTGTTTTTAATAACTTTCTCAATTTCGCTTGGAATTTGCTCTATTGTTGGATCTGTTGTGATAAGTGACAATATTCCGTTTGTTCTTTGGTCTGGTGAGAAAACTTGAGATAATTTAAATTCATTTATCGTTTTAGACAACTCATCAATTTGCTTTTCTGAGATAGAATATAAAACATATGTCACAACTTCTTCTTTTGATGAATCTCTTAATCCATTGTTATCTCTATCGTTATAATAGATTGTTGGACCATCTTTAGTTTCTTTGTATGATTTAATGTTTAAATCTAGGATGTCTTTAACTTTAACATCATTTATAACGCTTTCTAATTCATTAATAGTAGTGTCTTGCATTTCTTGTTCAGTCAATTTGATAAAACTAGGCAATTTAACTCCATAACTTTGATCTAAATCATAAAGAGTTATATTCTCACCCATATTTTTAGTGAAATCACCAAGCGCATCAGTTAATGGCAAATACCACAAAGGAATTTTCACTTCTCCCGAAATGATTGGACTAGAATGACCCTTTGTTATTATATCTTGCCCACTTACAACATAATCAAAAGTAACTTTATTAGAATATTTGTTATCTTTATAAGTTTTATATAAACCTATTTCATTGTTTGCGTTTGCGATGCTGTTATAATAATAAGTGTTTGTTTGGTTTAAGATGTGTTTCATATCTTCCAAACCCATACCGTTAACATTTCTAAGTTCATCTGCTGAAATGTTTGCAAACTTCTTTTCAACCTCTTCACCCAAGTCATCAATTGCAACATTCTTAAGGTCTGTAATATCAATCCCAAATAGTTTATCCTTTATTTCAATTCCAAAATCTTCTTTTAAATTGTTAATGGTGTATGTATCTGTGCTTTGAACAAGACCTAAAACACTTGGAACTATATCACTTAATGTTTTATCGTTTGCCCCCTTTAAATCAATGTCTGTTTTGAACATTTTATTAATTGTGTTTGCTGAAACTTTAAAATAAATTAAACAAAGTGATCCAACAATTAAAATCAAGCATAATAAAAAGCCAATAAAACTTCCAAAAAAGAAAGTTCCTGCACTTCCACGTCTTTTTGTTTTATCTTTTGCCATACTTTTACCCCTTTATATTTCTATTATGCCACAAAAATTTTTAAAAATAAACCAATTTGATTTACTTTAATTAAAATTATAAAATTTATAACTATCTTATTATATATGTTGCTATTTATAAATAAATTACAATATAACAATCGAACAACCAGAATTAATGTGGTAAAGTTCACTATCAGCCATAAGATCGGGGCAATAGTTAATAGCCATCTTTTTAACAGGGTTTTTATCTATCCACTTATCGCAACAAGTAAAGTCATAAATCTTGCCTTTATTCTTAAGATTTTGACACTCTTTTAAAAAGGCTGTTCTTATTGCCCCGCCAACTCCATGACTGCCATAGCCATGAATTACTTTCATAACTTTAAACCCACCCTTTTTGTAAGCTTCAACTTCCACTAGAAATTGTGCGATTGCCTCTTTAACCGATTGCTTTTCACTTTTTATGTCAATAGTTATTAACTTCATTCAATTATTCCCTTTTAATATCAAATTATCAGTTACTTTATTGTTTTAGTTTTATGTTTCATTATCATTTTTTCAAGTTCACAAGCCTGAGAAAACACCTGTTTTAAAGTTTCTTGAGATGTTTCATTTTTTCTATATACCATCATAACTTCATAATCTAAGTTTAGAGGATATTTAATCTTAGCAAGCTTTTTTGCAATATCTTCCCAATCAATGTTTCCATATTTATTCAATGTATGCATATCCGGATTATACTTTCTGCTTTCACCATTTATATATATATTCTTGTAACCCAATTTCTCAAATTCTTCATCAGTTACATTAGCACCTAAATTATCATGTAAATGCAATGTTATAAGCTTGTCTTTATAAATGGTAGCAAAATCAATTTCTGGTGTGAAAACATTGTTATGTCCAACATCCCAGCAAAACTTTAAATAATCGCTATTTATATTTTTAAACATAAATTCTAAGCATTTTGAATTATTGCTTAAATTTTCTAAGGCAAGTGGAATGTTTAACTTTTCACAAAGTTTAAGCACCCTTTTAAGTCTTTCTAACCCAATAACATTTGTTTTACCCTCAACATGAACAACAACGCAAGTGAAACCATATTTGTGGGCAATTTTAACATCTTTGATTAAATTCTTTTCAAGTTTTTTCCCAATTTTATCATCCATGAAAAAATGTGGTAATTCAACTCTTCTATATCTCATGTGCAAAGATGAAAGTTGAATTCCATATTTTCCAAACAATTTAACCTGTTTTTTTATTGACCCATTTTCCTTATTCATTGCCGGATCAGGGTTTGTCATAACACAGTCAAACCCCATATTCTTTATATCTTTAACTTGCTCTTTTAGATCATCATAAACAAATCCAAAATGAAAACATATTCCCTTATTCATATTTTCTCCTATGGCTTTTATTTTAACATCAAACAATTATTTTTCCAAACAAAAAACAGCATTTGTTATGCTGTTTGATTATTGTTTAATTGTTTTTCTTTTAATTTTTGTTCATTTCTTAAAATTTTAACAATATTTTGATATGTTATGTCTTTTTTATCTCCAGTCATACCATTTAAATAATTTGCAACACGCTTAGCAAAAGCAATATCTTCTGCACCCATATCCCCTTGGAAATCTGCCAAGTGAGATTTTTGATCTTTATACTTTTCTTCCAATTTGAAAAAACCTTCAATCATATCCACAGAAATTTTTCCATGTTTTTCTTTCCATGTGCTAATAATTTGATGAGTCCACACTGCTCTTTGATGATCTTTAATTCCTTCCATTAAATTTGCTTCAATAACATTTAATATATCTTGTTCCGTTAAAGACCAAACCTCAACACTCTTTCCATTTGCCAAAACCAATTCATAAGGACAAACATCTATAAAATTATTGCCTTTAACCATTCTTGAATATACCCTATGTTCATCTTGAATTTTTTGAATTTCTTGTTGTGATCTTTTTCTTAAAATAAATTTCACACTTTCCTCCTATAAAACAACAAACGCGTTTTCACAACCCTCTATCATAACCAATTTCGAAGGTAAAGACACAACAATCTTTTTTCTTGTTGTCATTTCAGAGATATTGTGTTGTAATTTTAACTCATTTTTAATACTATCTGGAACATCATGTAATTCAATACTATTATCAAGTTCGTCAGAAAATTGAGCATATTTATTTTTTAAGTAAATATTATATGTTCTTTTATGATCAATCGGATCTTTTCTAATTTTAATACAATCAAACATTTCTGCAGGATAATAAAATCCATTCACATTAAT
>JAZONT010000112.1:0-11976 GCA_045654665.1 Candidatus Onthoplasma sp. | reverse complement strand
AAAATTCAGAAGAAGGAAATTGGTTATTCTTGCCGGGTGATTATATTATTAAGATAACAGATAATGTTGTGGACACATTCGGCAAGCCACATGAAAAATATATTGGACTTAGAATCATTGAAACATCAGGACCTCAAATTGAGATCTATTCTGGGTTCTCAAATAATGAGGAAGACATGTTTAAAGTTGTTGCTAACGGTAGCATACGAGAAGATGTTGATTATGAAGCTTCTGTTAGTCAAGAATATTTAAAAGTTGTTCTTCCAGTTTATGATAAAAACGAAACAAGAAGAGCTCAAATTGATCCATCTTACATAGTTGTAACTCAAATTCATGAAAATGGAACAATTTCTTATTTGGACCATCCTTATATTGCAAAAGGAACTGTTAACCTAACAACAGAAACTAAAAATCTTGTTTCGTTTGGAAATCGTGCAACAGATAATTCAAATATGGACAATGAAATTTATATTTGGTTAAACACAAAACTTAGAACTGATAACAATGACCCAAATTCAGAAATTGATAACACAAATCTTGGAAAGTTGTTGCAATATAAGGTTACTGTTAGATATAAATTAAACAATTTTAATTTGCCATATGGTAACAACGTAAAAACAGGATTTGAGAAATATAAAGACTATTATTCAAATTACGAAACAACGTATTTAATCACAATTGATAGAAGTGCTCCAACTGAGAATATTAATAATTTGAACAGAAATGATTCTCTTGTGAATTCATATAACAAATCTTGGGGAACAGATGAAATGTTTGAAAACAAATTCCATCAAACAAATTCAAATCTTTATTTCACAAAACAATATGCCAAATATTACGAAACGGGAGCAAATAATAATAGTTATATTTACATTTATCAAGTGAAAGAAGACACAACATTCTATTTAAATGATGTTGAAAGAGTTTATGTTAAATCTTTAGATATTAGTAACATAAACTTAACCTTACCTTTAATTGACACAAGTCCTTATGATATTCAAATGCATAAAGAAGATTTTGCAAAAGATGAAAATGGTAATGGTTCGTTCAGTGGGCTATTATCTAGCAGTGGATACTACGAAATTGTTGAAGTTGACCAAGCTGGAAATGCATCTCAGTATGTTGTTCACTTTAAACCTGAAGAAGAAAACATTGAACTTGAAGTTGAAGTAATAACAACAACGAGTGAAAAAATTGTTTTAACTTTGCCAGAAAGTGAAAATTCAGATTGTAATATTATTGAAATAAGAAGTAACACTGCGGAATTAGATCATGTGGGAGAATATTTCATTAAGATCGATTTAATAAAAGTTGGATCTGGAACAATTTTAACTGAACACACAAATGTTTCAACTGATTTTAACGAATTGGCAAAAAATTTGTTCTCAACAATCAATATCAAAGGAGCAGGATCATACAACATTGTTATTACTTCAAGAAAAGGATCTTCAACATCTCAAGTTAGATTGTATGATGTGGGAAATATTAAGTCTTTAACCACAGAAAATTTAGTATTTTATTATGATAAAGATGGATCTAAAAACTATCACACAAATCCAAAAACAAACAAAAAAGCGATAAAATTAAGTGGTGCAAATATTCAAGTCAATGAAATGTACTTCTACGCAACCGAAATTTCAATAACTACAACTTACGGAACAACAAGATATGTGGGTGTGGTTGTTGGTGAAAACACATATGCAACATATTACACTAAAGAAAATTATGAAAACAATAAGAATTTAGGTGAAGCATTAGTTCCAATAGAATATGTTGATATAGTTGATAATGTAACTTATTACATTACTTTGAAAGATGTGTTTGAACAAGTTCCATCACCTTTCAGATTTAACACAAATGGTCATAAGTTTATTGATGTTGAATTTGAAGATAAATTTGAAGACGATGATGTGGATTTCTATCTTGTTGATGATGGAATAAGGCATTACAATTATGGATTCACAAACGCAACTCTAAAGGTTGACCAAGCAATTTACACTGAACAGAACATTATAGTTAAAAAGAAAAACAATGCTGGAAACTACGGATTGATTGGTAAGATAATTAACGTTGAGAACGGATATAATGTTTTAAAATTCAATACTGAAAGATATGAAATAGTTGAATATGAAGTAACACTTAATGTTGATGGAAAAACAGAAGCGATTTATTACTTCATTTTAGATAATAGATTATCAAATGTTATCATTAGAGATCAGGCTGGTGAAGAAAAAGATATTATTAGAGAATTTGATAATATTTCTTACGATGCAGAATCAATCACCAGTGGCGCAGATTCCGGAAGAATGGATCTTTCTTGGGATAAAATTGCTGCAAACAATTATTTTGATTATAAATACATTTTGCATGAACTCATGAAAGATGGAGCATACACTTCAAAACTTGTTAACGATAGGTTTACCACACCTATTTCAACAGGTTCAGAAAGCACTGGAATTTATAGATTGGAAATTCAAGTTTACACCAAAAATGGAGCATTCTTAGGAAATAGAATATTTGCATTTGAAGTTGCATCAAGTGCGCAAAACAAAGTTTATGAAGTTAGAATTGGAACGGACTCAATTGAATCTAATTCAACTTTTAAAATTAAATATGATGGAGCAAATTATTCTATCGCAAATGAAACTGCTGGAGCAGATAAACAAGCAGATAAACAAATAGATGAAGATTTTAATGATTATTTAAAAGGAATAAGCACAACATTTGATTTACCATTATATATATCAAATCAAACATTAACAGTTGTTTCATTGCAACCAGATGTTAAAGTTGATGGTTGGTTAATTTTCAATGATGACTATGAATTTTATATTTATAAGATACATAAAGAAGCAACATATTCAATTTTCATTGGTGTTTTAAAAGTTGGGGAAACAAATAATCTAGTTTCTAACATTTCCTTAATTGACGGAAACAATACTTCGTTTGAAGTTAACAATGAAACAACATTCACGGTGGCAACTGAGAAAACAAAAGAGGTTACAATTAATGGCAATGTGATAACTTCTTATGATGCACTTTTAAGTAAAAACACTCTGTTAATTGAAAGTCTTTATAATGGAAAAATTGTAACATCAAAGCAATTTAGTGGAAATTATTCAATTCCAGGAAATGGTCAATATTCATTTATATTTAAAGATTTGGCTGGAAACATTCATGAATATAGGCAGGACGCAGATGGGTATAAACCAGAAACAGTTGACACTCTTGATGTTTATGTTTTAAGAGAAGTTGTTGTAACACTTAATGGTCAAGCACCAATTCAAAATGCGTATTATAATGATGCTGTAAGCTTGGCAATAGTTCAAAGTTCAAAGTATGTTACAGGAAGCATAACTCTTGATGCGAAATTGAATGGAAGTCCATATAAACCTAGTGGATATAATCCATACATTTTCAGTGATTATGGAACTTATAGAGTTACTATCACAGCTAAATATAGCGGATTAGAGCTCACAAAAACTGTTGTGTTTACAATTTTAAATGTTAAAGAAGCAAAACAATCTATTGACTTAACAGGTTTAAGTGGTTGTAAATTCACAAGTGTATTAAATCCTAACAACAGAGATGTAACAAATGAATTTAAAACAATGCTATCTTCAACTATGTTAAGAGGCGGAATTAATGTTTCTTACGATGACATTTTGTTATATTCTTCGTCTTTAGGTGTAACATCAGGGAAACAAACCTTCACTTTAACTTATGAAATGGAAGATGGTGTTTATCCAAAACGTGAATTAAGTTTTAAATTCACTTTAAACAATGAAATTCCAACAATTAAATGTTCACTCGCAAAAGGTGAAACAACAACTAAAGGTTTTAAAATTAACTTTAATCCAATGATTATTTATGAACAAATTGGTGAAAGTTATATTTACATTAATGACCAAAGAGTTGCACACATTAATGAAAATTCTGCAAACATAGAAGAAATAATCTCAACAACTTATAAATCAAATGGCGATGGAGAATATTATGTGAAACTTGTTAGCAGTTCTGGAGTTGTTTTAGATAGTTATAAAATCACAATTAAAGAACCTCTAAACACATGGGCTATAATTGTTATCATTGCTATTGTTGCCGTTGTTGGAACAGTTATAACAACTGTTATTGTTCTAAGACGTAAGATGAGGATAAGATAATGAAAAATTGGCATGCTGAAAAAGTTTGCGTTGACGACACCAATGTTGATTTTAATTTATCTGTTCCAATAACTGAACTTATGAAATTGTTTGAAGTTGCAACTTTTAAACATTCACAAATTTTGGGCTTGGACCATGTTTCCATGGAAAAAAATTCGAATGCGTTTTGGGTGGTTTCAAAAATGAAAGTTGTTCCATTGAAGCCAATTTTACCTGGCGAAAAAATCAACATAACAACTTGGACACATGAACTTGGAACAGCAAGAGCACTTCGTGATTGTGTTATTAAATCTAAAAACACCACAAAAGCAAAATTCACTGCTGAGTGGTGTTGCTTAGATTTTGAAACAAGAAGATTAAGACGCATGAACACTATTCAATATCCTATTTTAGAAATGGAAAAAACAAACAACCTAAAAACTGAATTTACAAATCTAAAAGTGGATGTTTGTGAAAAAGATTTTATTTATTCAAGGATTATTCGTTCATCCGAAATTGATGTTAACAATCACACAAACAATTTAAAATATAATTATATAGCACTTGATGCTTTCAGTGTTGCTGAACTCAAAGCAATGGACATTAAAGAATATGAAATTTACTTTATAAATGAAAGTCATGAAGGTGATGAGATTAATATTTATAAAAAGAAGGTTGGAAAATATTATTACATTGAGGGTGTTGTTGAAAATAAAACAATCTTTAAAGTTGTTATTAAATTTAAGAAAAAAGAGAGTTAAAATCTCTCTTTTTTAATAACAACTATATTTTTCAAATCTAAAAACGAGTCTATTTGTTTTCTTTTGTTTCAAAAGTTTTTTCCTCTGATTTTATTTCAAAAGGTTTTGGCTTTTCTATTTTTTTCTTTTGGGGATTTTTAGGATCTCGTTTTGGAACTTCTTGGAAGAAAACTTCCCCTTCATGAGATTGGAAGTAAACACCAACAATATCTTTTTTTCTTGTGCTTAAAATGTAGAACGCGGCACGTTTTCTTGCTCCTCCAACTATGTAACCAACTTTTTTTGAGTTTGGCTCAACAAAAACGTTATAAGCTCTCAATCTACCAAGGTTATCGATGATTGTTATTCCATCAAAGTTAAGCATATTCATAAACAAATCAGCATAAGCCTGAAGTTTTTCTTCCTTATAGCTTTTAGATTGAGTGAAAAGTTTGCTAAAACTGATTGGTTCTTTAAGCCAAATGCCATCTTCGAATAAACCATTATCTTTATAATCTTTGTCAACAATAACACAAATAGCACCATTAACATAACTTAGAACATTAGTGAAAATGTTTAAATACATATTTTTCATATCCAGCAATTTTCTTTGGGTTGTTCTTAATTTTGAAAATGTTGCATCAACAAATTCACTAATTTCATGATTAAATATATTACTTTTTGATTTGTCCAATGAAAAGTTAATAATTAAATCATTTCCAGAAATAGAGTGAAGTGACATTGAATAAAAGTTAAGTGGCTTTGCAACAACACAGTAAACTTTATCTGCTTTATCTTTAAGAGTTGTGTTTTCTTGCAAACTTCTAATTAAGTTTCTATCCTTAATGCTTGTGAAAGACATTAATATTCCGTAACAGATTTTGTTATCTTTAATATCAACAAACAAACACCAGTCATTTTTAATTATTGGCAAGATCGATTTTAATCTTGAGTTGAATTTTGTTGCATCATTATCTTCAAAAATTGTCATAGGAAAACTTTTTGGAATTGAACGACTAACAGATTCAATATTATTTGTGAAAACAATTTTTGGTTGGATAACAGTTCCCTCTTCAGTGTAATTCAAAATATCATTAAACTTATTAAGGAAGTGTGACATTAAAAGTGGTGGAAAATTCTCAAATTCTTTTTCAAAAAATCTAGTTACGTTTTCTTTTGCGCTATCAAAAAAAATCATCTCTTCCATAATATTTTCCCCACTTCTTTTCAATCAATATAACAATTTTAAAAATATTATGCAAATAATTTTTCAAAAAAAATTAAAAAAATCAAAAAATACATTAAAAATAGTTGACAAATTTAATGTTTTTGTGATTTATGATTGTTTTATCCCTGTTGATGATCTAATTTATTTTTTAAGTAGATGATTTCATTTTTTAGCCTAATAATTTCTTTTTGTTTTTCTTTGAGTTCTTTAACAAGGTTTTGAATGTTGAGATTTAAATTTATTGTTTCGGCATTTTTTTCTAACTCAAATTTTTTCTTCACAACATTAACAATTCCATTAAAAAGAGCTGAGATGTCCTCATCTGAAATTTGTGGTGGCATCACATGAATTTTATATTTCGAAGAATTTGGTTGATCGTGAATTTCTTTCATAATAATATTTTATCCTGTTTGGATTTTTATATAGTGCAAAGATTGATTTATATTGCCAGATTGTGAAGGTTTGCAAGTTTTTTTGTTTTCATTCATAAATACTTATATGAATTATTTGATTCCCACGTTCGATTGTGTGGTTTTTGATGGCTCGTTTACTGAATTAAAAGAAGATGTGAAATATGAAGTTCATATGTGTGAAAATTGTGGAATAGTTTTTTCTAAAAACAATTCTTCGTTTTTTGTTTTAGATTTTTCTTCCCTAGATAAGAATATTTTAAAAGTAAACGACCGAAAAGATGTTTATTATTTTATCTTCAAACAAAATAAAAATGATTTTTTCACAACTAAATTCACATTTAAATCTAGTGATATATTTATAAATCTTTCCTCAAATTTAAAAATAACAGTAAACGATGTGTTGATATGTGAAGAAGATGTGGAAAATTTAAATTTTTCACATTACGAAATTTTTAAAGATTTGTGTTTAATTTATTTTGAAGGTGATAGAAATTTTGTTGTTGTTTTAAAAGAACGTGAATTGATTGTTGCAACATATTACGATGAATTTAATGAAAGTGAAAATGAAAAAATTTTTATGACTAAATTAAATGATTCGCTTAATCATGGAAAAGTTTTCCAAATTAAAGATAATAAGTTGGAAGAATATTTAGTTTATTTAGATGAAGAAGATTTAAACTTAAAATCTGAGTTTACACCATTCGTGTTTCTTGATTGTGTTAAGGCTAAAAATTTCACCTATGCAAATCAAATGTTAAATGAAAATTTGAAACTAAAAGACGAAAAAGAAATAAAAAATTTCTTTCCAAAATTCAATTGTTTTTATCCTATTAATAAGAATAGGTTTGTTTTGATAAACAAAAATACCCTTGCGGGTATTTATGAATTTAATATTGAAAATGATTTAATCTCAAACATTATTCTTCTTGATTAGGTGTTTTATTTGAGTAATTAAAGAATTTTGTTAACATTTGATAGAGCAAATGACTTACTAAACAAACAATTATCAAGAACATAATTTCAATTTTGTGAATTGCAACATATTTAAATAGTGAAGGTGCAAACACAACACAACATATGCAAATTCCCAAGCAGACAACATACATAACTGATTTATAAATATTCCAAGGCCTGCACATATTAAACAAGGCAATAAATCCTGTAATAATAACAGCCAAAGACGCCATGGTTACCAAAACATCTGTTGAAATTGGAACATAAGTTTGATAAACATACATTGCAATAACTGATGCCACTAAACAGAAACCTGCTGGGGTGGTGTTTTTCAACACGTTGGATAGGAATCGTCCTTTAATTCTATTTGTGTTTGGTTGCAGAGCCAAGAAGAAAGAAGGTAAACCAATAACAAACATTTCAAGCAAAATGAATTGAATTGGTGAGAATGGATAAGGTTTTCCCATGCATAACACAAATATTGAAATGAATATTGCAAACATTGTTTTCATTAGGAACAACGATGATGATTTTTGAATGTTATTAACAACACGTCGTCCTTCAGCAACAACGCTTGGCATTGAACTAAAGTTGCTATCAAGCAACACAAGTTGGCTAACACTTCTTGCTGCGTCACTTCCGGCGGCAATTGCAATTGAACAATCCGCTTCTTTTAGTGCTAAAATATCATTAACACCATCGCCAGTCATTGCAACAGTTTTTCCTTGAGATTTCAAAGTTTTAACAAGAATTGCTTTTTGCTCTGGACTCACACGACCGAAAATTGTGTATTTATTTGCTGCTTCCATAACTTGAGTGTTTGAAAGACCTTGAAGGCTAATATATTTTTCATAATTTTTAACACCGCATCGGTGTGCAACTTCGCTAACAGTTATTGGGTTATCACCAGAAATAATTTTAACGTCAACATCATTTTGTTTAAACCATTCAATTGTTTTAGGTGCGTCTTTTCTAATATTGTCTTGAAGAAGAATAAAAGCAACGGGTTTGCAAACTTCTCCACTAAAACTTGCATCAGTTTCAGCAAGAAGCAAAACTCTATAACCGTTTAAAGCAAAAGTTTCTGCTTGGTTTTTAATTTCCGCTGTTGGTTTTGCCATAACATATTCATAGGCTCCTAATTTATATGTGCCAACATTTTTAAATTTACAACCCATAAATTTTCTTTCACTAGAAAAAGGTATTGATTTTTCACTAACATAACAAGGTTTTCCAAAATGTGATTTTAATGCCAGTGCGGTTAAGTTTGCATCGTGGAATGCTGCCACCATTGATGCAACAATTTTATCAACATCTTGCATTGATTTTTTTCCAAGCAACACAACATCGTTAACACTCATTGAGCCGTTTGTTAGTGTTCCAGTTTTATCTAAACATAAAACGTTTGTTCTGGCAAGCATCTCAATACAGTATAACTCTTGAACAAGCGTTCTTTTTCTTGCAAGGCGAACAACGCTAACCGCTAATGCAACAGAAGTTAACAAGAACATTCCGGCAGGAATCATTGCAACAATGCATCCTGCGGTTTTGGTTATAACAAAATATTCCACTGTTCCAGTTGCTGTTGGATCTGAAATGAAACTTTTATAGTTATTATATAACATTATAATTGCAACAGGAATCATAAACACAGTGATAATTTTAATTAAGTTTCTTAGAGATGTTAAAAGTTCGCTTTTTGACTGTTTAAATGATTTTGCTTTAACGCTTAATTGAGAAATGTAGTTTTCATCCCCAATTTTGTTAACTTTTGCTCTGCAAGTTCCACTTGAAATAAAGCTTCCGCCCAAAAGTTCGTCACCTTTTTGTTTTTTCACTGGTTGACTTTCACCGGTTAGTAAACTTTCGTTAACTTCGCATTGTCCGTCAACCACAATGCTATCGCAAGCAATTTGCATTCCGGGTTTTAAGCAAAGTATGTCATCTAAAACAACTTCGGTTTTATATATTTCTTCTTCCTCACCATCCCGAATCACTTTTGTGAAGTTTGAGTTAGTAAGAGATAGTTTATCCATTGTTTTCTTTGCTTTTATTTCTTGAACAATTCCAATAATTGTGTTTAAGATAACAATTGCCAAAAAGGTTAAGTCCGTGTATGCTCCAACGAAAATTAAAGCTATGGCAACAACAAAGCAAATCATATTAAAAAAAGTAAAGATGTTTTTCATTAAAATATTGCCAATAGATTTTGTTGTTTTAACATTTGAAACATTGACCAAATTTTCTTGAACTCTTTGATTTATTTGTGTGGTTGTTAAGCCAACATCTGGATTTGGGTTAAATCTAACAAGTTTGTTGGTTTTTGAATTGATTGATTTCTTTTTTTTCTTATTCATCTTTTTCCTCAATATATATTTTATCATATTATTTTTATTTTAACAAACATAATTTAGAAGAAGAAACAAAATATTTGTGTTATATTTAGGTTTTCACAAAACCTCAAGTTTCAACATATTTAAATATGGGGGAAATATGAATTTAAATAATGTTCAAGTTAAAATAAATAAACCATATCCGGAAATTGTAGATGCGCTTGAAGACAAACAAACAGTTGCAATATTAAAAAATTTAGCAATGGGAAGACCTGGTGAAGTTGCAGCGGCAAACCAATATGTTTATCAATCTGTGATTGCAGATAAAACCAATGACGAAATTGCCTGTGTTTTTGAAGAAATTGGAATTGTTGAAATGATGCATCTGGATATGCTTATGCATGCTATTGCAGATTTTGGTGGCAATCCTGAATATAGAGATGCGCAAGGTAATTTTTTTAACACAGCAAGTCTTAATTACACAAACAAATTAAAGGAGATGTTAGAAAATAACATAAAAGCGGAAACTTTAGCAATTGAGAATTATCAAATAGCAATTGATAGGGTTCAAAATCAAAGTTTAAAAGATTTGTTTGCTCGCATTATTGAAGATGAAAAACGCCATGTGGAAATTTTTAAGCAAATTCGAGATAATGTTGAATTTTTATCAATATAAATGGTTAAAATTAAATGTTATATAATATAGAAATTGAAAATATCTCTTGACAAAAGGTTTAATATGATTTAAAATAAATATTAATAAAGCAAATGTTAATTCATGCTTTATAAACTTTAATAAAAACTGTGAAGATGTGTTCAGTAGTTTGTTGCTTTCATAAAGGGAGAGTGGTCGCCGATTGAGAGCCACTTATGTTCAAACAATAAACGAATTTCAGCATTGGAGTTGCACTCGGTAAACTTTATTTTTAAAGGTTAAGAGTTGCCAGACAAAACTGTGAAAATGTTAATGAGGCAAACATTCTATGTTTGTGAAATTAGGTGGTAAAACGGTATAGTTAATTATCTCGTCCTATTGACTTAGGGCGAGTTTTTTGATTTTGCAATAAAAAGGAGAATGAAAATGCAAGATAAAATTAATGAAATTTTAAATTACACAAAGGAAAAATTAGAAACAATCACAAGTAGTGGCGAGTGTCAAAATTTGCGTGTTGAAATTTTGGGTAAAAGTGGAAAGATTACTGGGCTTTTCCGTTTTATGAAAGAAGTGCCAAACGAAGAAAAAGGTAAAGTTGGCGCAATGCTAAACAATGCAAAAAATGATGCTGAAAAATTGATCAGCGCAAAAGAAATTTTCTTGGAACAAGCAGAGTTAGAAAAAGAAATCAATTCTGCTGAAAAGATTGATATAACTCTTCCATGTGAGCATAAAGTTGGAAGTCTTCACCCAAGAACAATAATTCAAAAACAAATTGAAGATGTTTTCGTTTCAATGGGCTTTGTTGTGGAAGACGGAAACGAAGTTGAAACTGAATATAACAACTTCACAGCAGTAAACGTTCCAGAAAATCACCCTGCCCGTGATATGCAAGACACATTCTGGCTTGATAACGGACAAGTTTTGAAAACTCAAACATCTGCTGCTCAAAATAAGATTTTGAAAAAATACCCTGTTCCAATCAGGGCAATTTTCCCTGGCCGTTGTTTTAGAAATGAAGATATTGATGCGAGCCATGAAAATACATTCTTCCAACTTGAAGGTGTTATCGTGGATAAGGATGTTTCTGTTGGAAATCTTATTTACTTCATGAAAGAAATGTTATCTAAGATATTCAAAAAAGATGTTGAAGTTCGTCTTCGTCCTGGATTTTTCCCATTCACTGAGCCAAGTTTTGAAATGGATGTAAGATGTCCATTCTGTGACGGAAAAGGTTGTCAAACTTGCAAAAATGGTGGTTGGATTGAACTTTGCCCATGTGGTATGATTCACCCTAATGTTTTAAGAAACGGTGGTGTTGACCCTGAAAAATATTCTGGTTGCGCTTTCGGTTTAGGTCTTGATAGAATGGTAATGCTTTCTTTAGGACTTAAAGATATTCGTGATTTAAACAGCGGAAATCTTAAACTTCTAAATCAGTTTAAGTTGGATGTTTAAAAGGAGTTTGAAATGATTATTTCTTTAAATTGGATTAAAGATTATGTTAACCT
>JAZONT010000111.1:0-19771 GCA_045654665.1 Candidatus Onthoplasma sp. | reverse complement strand
ATAAAATAAATTAAGAAATGCACAAAAAATTATTAAAAAATCAATAAAAAGTGCATTTTTTTAATAATTTTACAATTTTTTTATAATATTTTAATGATTCTATTGTGTAATCTTTAACTATGAAATTAAAAAATATAAATTGCAATACCATTTTAAAATATTTAACCTTAACATTTGTTTGTTGTGTTTTATCTCAAGCCAAACTGAGTGAACTTAATCCGTTTTTATTTGCATTCTTTTTTGCTTGTCTTTTTGTTGGTGTTGACGAAAAAATAATTTCTGTTATAACTTTAGCAGGGGGAATGCTTTCAGGATTTACTCTTGAAAATTTTTTAGTGCATTTAACAGTTGTTGCAATTGGCTTAATAGTTTTTTATGCTCACAAGTTATTAAAAACAAAAATTCATTTAGCAACAATTTTTATTTCTTTTGTTGTGTCGTGTGTTACACATATTTATTATAATCATCACAATTTCAAAAATGTTGTTTTGTTTTTAGTGATGGGTCTGATTTCATTATTTGTTTTCATCCAAGTTTTGCAAATTATGTTTTTAAGGAAAAATTGTTTTAAGCTCACTTTAGATGAAAGTGTATGTTTTTTATTTGCTATCGCAGTGCTTGGTTTGGGAATAAGTTCAATTTATGTTTTGAATTTTTCTTTATCAAGGTTATTTTTATGTTTAACCTTGTTAATATGTGTTGCTGTTGGATATTCAACGTTAACATATTCATTTGTTCTTTCATTTTCATTAGGTTGCGCTCTTTATGATTTTAGTTTAATTGTTGTTGCAGAGTTTATGTTAATCGCATTGCTAGCAAGCGTTTTCTCCATGCCTAACAAATTTAAAATAAGTTTTATGGTTTTGATAGGTGATGCAATAATTCAATATTGCTTTATTTCTAAAAACTTTGAGATTATAATAACCATGTTGCCTATCTTATTGGCTTGTATAATTTTTGTGTTGCTACCAAATAAATTCTTAAGAAATTTGAGTGATTTGGTTTATGTTAAAAAGAGTGAAATAACGTCAAGAAATGTTATAAACACAACTAGGAAAAATATAAAAAAACGAATGGTTGAGTTGAGTAATATTTTTTTAGATATGAAACAAATTCATTTAGGTTTAACAAAGAAAGAACTTTCAAAAGAAGAGTTGATTGCAATGTTAACAAGGGAAATTGTTTCTTCAACATGCAAAGATTGTTTAGATAAAAACAGATGCACTCGTGCACTAGGAACTGACAACAAATCTAATTTGGAATTGCTTGTTGAAATAGCGGTAACTAAAGGGAAAATAACCTTATTAGACATTCCGCCTGCGTTGAGCAATAGATGTGGAAAAGTGAATAATTTAGTGGGATTAATAAACCGAATTTGTGACGAATATAAACAATATAAAAACATGATGGCAGATGTGAACAATGTTAAAATTTTAATGGCAGACCAAATGGGCGCGGTGTCTAGGTTGTTGCTGGATGTTGGTGACGAGATAGACACAAATGTTCGTTTTGACATTGCGAGAGAAAACAAAATAATCTCAAAGCTTTTAAGCCAAAATGTTCAATGCAAAGAAGTTTTGATTTATGCAGAAAAAAATGATCAAATTTCAGCTGTTCTTGTTGTTAAAAGTGAAAATTCTTATCATCCGTCTATTGAAAAAGTGGTTAGTGAAACACTTAAAATTCCAATGCAAATAACCAATATTGTTCCGCTTGAAGAAAGTGGCTTCAATTCCGTTCAATTAAGAAAAAAGAACAAATTTGATTGTGTTTTTGGTTTAGCATCTTGCAATAAAAGCGGAAATATTGAATGTGGAGATTGCCACAGTATTATTCGTCTTGGTTCAAACAAATTTTTATTAGCACTCTGTGATGGAATGGGGGCTGGAAGTTCTGCTCATAAAATGAGTGCTATGACGTTGGGGCTTATTGAAAATTTTTATAAAGTTGGTTTTGATAACGACATAATTTTAGAAAGTGTTAACAAACTTCTTGCAATTAACAATCAAGAAAATTATGCAACTTTAGATGTTTGTTTATTGGATCTAGATAAAGAGATTGCGGATTTCATCAAAGTCGGTGCACCAATAGGTTTTATTAAAAGAGAAGCAAGCATAGAAATGGTGGAGGGAAGTGCTCTTCCAATAGGGGCACTTGATAATATAACTCCTGCAACTTATAAAACTACCATTTCAACTAAAGATGTTGTAATTATGGCAACCGATGGGGTTGTTGATGCTTTTGAAACTTACGAAAACATGATTGAATATATTAACGGTTTGGCAACAAACAATCCACAAACAATTGCAGAAGCAATTTTGAATGAAGCTCTCACATTAAATGAAATGTCTGCTAAAGACGACATGACTGTTTTAGTGGCTCGCACATATTTAAAAACTTAAAAAAAATTAAAAAAACGTGAAAAATGATGAAATTTTTGCGTTTTTTTGTGCAAAAAATTTATTTTACACAAATTGCTCGTTACTTATTGCAAAAAAATGTAGTTTGTTGTATAATATGTTAGACATAAATTTTAGGAGCAGATATGGAAAATGTTTTAGATTACATTAAAGAAAATAAGCTAATCAAGTCTGGTGAAATTATTGGAGTTGCTTGTTCTGGTGGAAGAGATAGCATGAGTTTATTGCACTATTTAAACTCAATAAAGCAAGATCTTGATTGTGAAGTGGTTGCAATCAATGTGGACCATGGAATTCGTCAAACCAGTGCGCTTGACACCGAATTTGTTATGCAGTTTTGTAAAGACCACAAAATTAGAGCATATAAATTTAAAGGTGAAGCTCTCAAGGTGGCAAAAGAAGAAAAATTAACTGTTGAGCAAGCTGCAAGAAAAGTTAGATATGGAATTTTTGAAACAGTAATTCAAAAAGGTGTGTGTGATAAAATTGCTTTAGCTCATCATATGTATGACCAAGCGGAAACTGTTCTTCTAAACATTCTTCGTGGCGCAGGATTAAATGGTGCTCGTGGAATGGAGCCAATTCGAGATGGAATTTATATTCGTCCACTTTTAAAAACACCAAGAGAAAATATTATGGCATACATTGATGAGTTTGGTCTTGAGTTTGTTGAAGACGAAACAAATAAAGACACAACATATTCAAGAAACTATTTAAGAAACATTGTTATGCCGGCTCTTCGCAGACATTTCAAAGGTGCAGATAGAAGTTTGGTTAACTTTGCAGAACTCTGCAAAAAAGATGATGATTTTATTAATTCAAAAATAGACACAAACACCATGATTGAATCAAAAGAATATGTTAAAGTTCCACTTTCATATTTTTATCAAGATGAAGCTGTTGTGAACAGAATTTTGAAAAAAGTTTTTGATAAATTCTCTCGTCAAGATTTTGAAAGAAGGCATTTTGATATTGTTAGAAGTTTTGCGCTTGAAGCAAACAATGGAAACATAATTAGTTTGCCATTCAAAGTTAAAGCCCTTAAAGAATATGACTATATTATAATTGGTCACATCAAAAAGAAGGAAAATGTTGGCGAATATCCTTTCCAAAGCGGAAAACTTAAAATTGAAGGTTATGGAACAATTCGTTCAACTTCTAGCAAGGTTTTAACAGAACCAAAAATTCACCAACACATTATTGATGCAGAAAAATTGCCAGCTATTGCAGTTTGGAGATTTAGACAAGAAGGTGACACATTTGCTCCACTAGGATTAAATGGAAGCAAAAAGCTTAAAGAATATTTTATTGATAAAAAAATACCACAAAGAATGAGAAATGAAATTCCTGTTCTTGCGGTGGGTGAAAGAATTTTGGCTGTTGCAGACATTGAAATTGCAGATGAAATTAAAGTAACACCTGAAACTAAAAGATTTTATAAAATCAATTATGAAAAAGATTTGGTTTAACAAAAAAAAGATTGCAAATTGCAATCTTTTTTATTTTGTTTATTGAAATTTGAGCAAAGCAATATTTAGTTTATTCTTCAGTTTCAATCACAATAACATTTTCTTCTTCAGTGGCAGTTTCTTTATTGTTAGGTTTTTCTTCCAAACTTCCGTTAGAAACTTCTTTTGCTCTTTTTTCTTTAACTGAGCGTTTTTCGTTTCCTAATAATATTTCAATAAATTTATATCTTTTGTTTGTCATTTCGCTCACATATCTAAAATATGTGTAGGCAAGAAGCAACATTCCTAAAAATGAAATTATATTTTGATAAATGTCAAAACCAAGTAAATTTTCTCCATGACCAAACTCACAGGCAAAATAAACAATTAGTTCCAACATGCAGAAAACGCAGGCAATAAAGAACAAGTCTTTAACACGTTTCATAATAGTTTTATCATTAAACGAAAGAGCCAAAACAGCAAAAACCAAACCTAGCAATGCAACAAAGTTAATTCCAACTCCGCTGAAGAAACCTGCTAAAGTTCTAAATGCAATCACAATTGCTGAAAACACAAAAAATAATATATACGAAATTTTTAAATTTTTATTCATAGCCATCTCCAATAACATTATAAGTTAAAAAAAAGTATTTGTAAACTTATTTTTTTAATCTAAACATGGAAAAATGCAAAAAAATGACATTTTTTAGCTAAAAAACGTTATATGTGAGTAAAATATGATTAACACTTATTCTTGTGGCAAGAGGTGATAATGCAAGAATTACTTGAACTAGCATTGAAAAAAATTGATGTTTTAGAAAAGAGGTTGGAAAGTTATTATAATCTTTTAAAAGTTGATAACGAGTTAGATTTTATTCTTAAGGGAACATATATCTTGCAAGAAGATTATGATTCTGTGTTGGCTGGTGAGTATTAGAGGTTTTATGAATAATTTAGACACTTTAAAACAGGAACTAATAACTCAAAAAGAACAAATAGAAAGAATGAGTGGGGTTGTTCGAGTGGCGGGAACAAATCCCTCCCCAAGTGAAATTACGGCTGGAATAAAAACAATTCCGTCAAGTGATTTAACCATGTCAACAGCAACAGAAGCGGATGTTAAACAAGGAAAAACATTCTTTTCAGGAAACTCAGAACTCAAAACCGGAACTGCAATTATTGATTCGGAATCTATTCATCATTTATTCATGACAGACTATTCCACAATTTCAGCTGAAGAACCGGTTTATTATGCGTGCCCTAACACGCTAAAGGTGTTGAGAAGATATTTGTTTTATTATAACTATAATCCAATACATTTTACATTTGGTGATAGCATTTTGGAAATTGAAGATTACACATTTTCTCAAGCGCGCAATATGGTGTTTTATAATTTTGAAAATTTAACAAACCTAACAAGAATTGGGTCTTCAGCGTTTTCTTATTGTGGTACAGAAGGTTTAAGTTTTGAATTTCCGGATAGTTTGCAAAGAATTTATGGAAATGCATTTTATAACACAATGTTTAATGGTGCAACAATTAAATTCCCTAAAAATTTAACAAGTTTAGGAACTTATGCGTTTTATCAAGAAGTTCACAAAACGTCTTGTTATTTGAATATTGATGAAACAGCATTGTCAACGCTTCCATATAGTTGCCTTTATAATATTGCCTTTATAAATGATTTAATTTTGCCAACAAAAGTAACAACTCTTGGAGACAACTTTAATTCAAATGGTTGTTTTCCAAACATTTACTTGCACAGTCAAGTGACTGAACTTAAAAACAATTGCTTTGGGGGATCTGCAAGTTATCCATTGAGCAATTTTTATTTAAGAAGTGTGGTTTTTGAACGAGAAAGCCCGCCAACAATTGGAACAAAAGTTTTTGCTTCACAAAATATTACTAATGGATTTAAAATTTATGTTCCTGATAATGCCGTTGAGGCTTATAAAGCAGTTGCAAACCTAAGTTACTGCGCAAGTTGCATTTATCCAATAAGTGAAAAAGATTAAGTGTTTAAGCACAGTTTTCAGCTGTGCTTTTTTCTTCGTTGCGTGGTTTGCTTCCATAGATTTTTATTGCATCTTGAACTTTAAATTTATCGTGGCGCAACAATTCGCAAGAAACAAAATTTCCATTCTCATATTTTTCTCTGTAAGATTTTATTTCCATGCCTTTGTTTGCCTTTTTTAAATAAAAACATTCATCATTATAAATAACTTTATCTAAATGTTCTTCTTTTTCGTCAATTAAAATTATTTCTTGTGGTTGAACAATGTTAATTATTTCATTTTTTAGTTTGTATTCCGTTTTGTTTAAGCTTTCTCCAAAAATTCTTATTCTCACAGTTGATTGTGAATAGTTGGTTATAATTGTTATTTTTTCATTTGTATTATTTCTAAATTTTAGGTCACTGCTGCCAAAATTTACCATCGCATCAAAACCATGATTAACATAAGATACCTGCTTAGAGTGTTTGTTTGCTTCAATGATTTCTAAACCCGCCAAAAGAGCAGTGTTGTAAAGTGTGGATGAAACCTGACAAACACCACCACCAAGGCCATCAACAAACTCGTTGTTAACAATAATTTTTGCTGACCTATAACCATTTTCAGCAGTTCGCCTGCCAACTGTGTTGTTGAAAGAAAAAACTTGATTTGGTAAAATTTCAATTTTATTTAAACTCATCAGTGCGTTTTTTATGTTATGTTTTCTATCTGGTGTTGAGGTGGAAATATTGGTTGAAAAGTCTGCTCTTAAATTGGAAAATTTTTGAAAATCTTGTTGTGTTAAGGTTGGAATTAATTGTTTTATGGAAACGTTAATTCGCATATCTTTATTATTAATAAAATTGGTAAATATGTCATTAATAAGTTTAGATTTGTTAACACTTATTCCAATAACTTCTTTTTCAATGTGGAAAACTTTATTTGTGTTGGAATTAATTTTTAATTTTGCATCGCGTGGAGCAATGTGAATGTTTTTTTCAATTGAATTTATAGTTTCCATTAGGTTTGGAAATAGATATTCCAGCGAAATTGTTTTATCAAAACCAAGACTATCCATTTTTTTTAAAAGTTTAATTCTTTCCTCTTTTCCTGCAAAACGGTTATATTTATTTATTTCGTAGTTGTTAGAAAAAATTAAACTTGTTTTGATATTATTTTCAAGATAATAATCAAAAACTCTGCCATTAAAATTAAACTCAATATGTTCTGGTTGACATGCATAAACAACACCTATGTTTAAAGATAGGGAAGAAAAAATTACACATATTAAGCACGCAATAATGATCTTTTTCATGTGCATATTATGTGTAATCTTGTCGAATTTAATCTATAATGAGTTTAAATTTATTTACATACAACTTAAATCATTTTATGACTTAAAATTGAAGATAATGCAACAAACTCAAATTACTCAATTGGTGGAAGTTCTTCAGGGGTTTCATCGTCATTTTCATCGTAATCAATTCCAACCACCTGTGAAACATCGCCAAGTTTTTTAGCAATCTTTTTAGAAGATTTTGTTGCTAGTTCAATGGTTGAATTAGCTTCACCAAGCTTGTTTTGAGTTTTTAAAAGCAGTTGCACAAATTTTTCAAATTCTTGTTTAAATGTTGATAACACTTGCCACAACTCACTGCTTCGTTTTTCAATATATAAGGTTTTGAAACCAAGTTGCAAACTATTAAGAAGAGCGGTTAATGTTGTTGGGCCACAAACCACAATTTTATACTGATTTTGAAGTGTGTCCATAAGTTCAATATCTCTAACCACTTCAGCATAAAGACCTTCAATTGGAAGGAACATAACAGCAAAGTCTGTTGTTTCAGGAACGTTAATATATTTTTCCTTAATTGATTTTGCTTCTTCTTTAATGCGTTTCATGAGTTGTTTTTGGCTTTTTTCAATTAAGTCTTTATCAAGGGTTTCGCTGGCTTCAACAAGTTTATTATAATCTTCAAGTGGAAATTTACTATCTATTGGAAGAAGAACCTCATGACCGTCTTTTCCTGGCATAATAACAGCAAAGTCAACACGTTCTTTACCATTTTTCTTAACTTGAACTTGTGCCATATATTGATTTGGTGCAAGCATTTGCTCTAAGAGAGAAGAAAGCATTATTTCACCCCAACCACCACGAACTTTAACATTTGATAGAACTTTTTTTATGTCACCAACACCATTAGCAAGGTTTCTCATTTCACCAATTCCAAGGTTTACACTTTCCAAACTTTGCTGAATTTTTGAAAAGCTATCATTTAACCTTTGAGAAAGGGATGAGTTCAATTTATCATCAACAGTTTCACGCATTTTTTCAAGTGCCTTTTCATTTTCTGTTCTCATATTTGTGAGTGACAGCCTAACATCGTATGTTAGCTTTTCAATTCTTTGTTCGTTTCTAATTGTTAGCTCGTCCACGCGTTTAGACATACTTTCAAATTCTTGCTTTTGAAGAACGCTCAAATTATTTACTGTGTTTTGAGTTCCAACTTCAACATTTTTCATTGCTTGCATAAGCATATTGTTGAGCATCATGTTTTGTTCTTTCTGATTTTGAACAATTTGTTTTATTTGACTTTCGTCAGTTGTTACGCCCTGTTTTTTCTTATATAAAACCACAAATGTTATGGTTGTGATTAACCAAACTGCACCAAATATGCAAGATAAAATAATTAATTCCATAAAGTTTCCTTTTAATATATCTTATTGTAAAGTAAAGGTAAAAAAAAGTCAAATAATAAGGGAAGAAAAAAGGAACTAATTAAGTTCCTTGTATATTATTACCTTTTAAGAATTCACCAGTTCCAGAGTTTGTATAAAATTCATTGTTGATGATATCCAACAAACCAATTTCACCATCAGAAACTCGGTAGCATGGCATTAATTTTTTAACTAAAGTGGTGTTATCGAATATTGAAAAGCTATAAAGTTTTGCTTTGGTTGGTAAATAACCGTTTGTTCCAACATGACAACACGCTAGCAAATTTAAAGAACTTTCCGCAGTAAAATCTGATTCAACTGCAGTTGCAATTAAGGTGTTGTCAATATAAAGTTTGTTTTTGTTTTTATAAATAATGTGTTTTTCAGTGTCTGCCAATGATGATGTGTCACAATAAGTGTTATAAAATGAAACATATCTATTAGTATCGCTTGCAATATTTAAAGTATATGAATTGATATAACCGTCGTTATCATTATGCCCTCTAGTTCCAAATATGAAACTTGGAGTTACTTCAGTTAATTGATAGTCTATTAACACACTGGTATCTTGATCCGGTACAAACTTTGTGTCAATATATTGAGTTCCGGTTGACTCTATATATTCAACTTGTTGATATTGATTAATTGTGTTAAATCGATCCAATAAAATTTCTGTTGCTTGTGAGCCATCTTCAATTTGAGAAGTTTGAATTGCATAGGCTTTAACAGAATAAGTTATCGTTGCGTTTTTATATTCATTTCCGTAGTCATAGAAACTGAACGTGTGTGAAAGATTAAAAGTTTTTTTACAATTGTTCGTTTTATTTTCGTTTGGCGCATCTAACGCTATTGCGCTTGTGTATGTATCACCAGTTTTAACAATTTCAATGGCGTTTGCGCCATCAAAAGAATAGTAAGAATCTTTCAAAATTTCAACAACTGAAGAACCTTGTTTAATCGCAAAAATTTTAAATCCAACAATGGCATAAGCAGGAACATTGCTTTCGTTTACAATTGTTCCGCTTGCACTTAAGGTGTCTCCCGGAAGAAGTTTAACACTTTCAGTTATTGCTTGCGAATTTGCTAAAAAATTATTGTCAGAAAAATTAATTTTTAAATATGCAGTTTGAGACTCAACCTTTCCCGGCTCTGCTGTTGCTGTGAAATATGCGAAAGTTGCAGTCATGGAAATAAAAAACAGCAAGATAGGAATAACAATACCCATCAAAACCGATCTTTTATTTCCGTGATTATATCTTTTCAAACTGCCACCCAAAATCTACACCCTAATAAAAGAATAATAAAATAAGCGAAATATGTCAAATAAAAATAAAAATCTTTTTTAATTTTCAAAAAATAAGTATTTTAAATTAAAAATCAAATCTTTAAAACTTTTAAGAGATAACATGCTTCAAATGATTATCTGTTTTCGCTAGTTCAAACAGGAAACCTGTTTTTAAAATTTCATAAATATTTAAAAAAACATTTACAAAATTTTTAAAATTGGTTATACTAACAATATGCTAAATATTATTGTGGCACCATATGATCATAATTCTGTTGCACAAAGGCATGCAAAAAGAATTGTTAAATATTTAAAAAATGAGCAGGTTGAATATTCTGTTTATTTTTCACAAGATTTTGATAACCTTAACAGTAATGTTAAAGAATTGTTATCTTTAGGTGAGAGTGAATTTATTGTTGTTGGTGACGATGTTGTTTTAAATTCGGTTGTTTCTTGTGTTAAAGATTTAAACAGGGTGAAAATAGGAATTATTCCAACAGGTAAAAAGGATGATTTTGCGTCATATTTAGGCATAAGCTCAAACCCAACTCAGGCAATTAAAGACGTTTTGGCAAAACATATTGAAAATGTGGACATTTTAATAGTGAACGACAAACCAATTTTAAATAACATTTCAATTGGTGCAAGCGTTGATGTGTTTCATCAATTTAGTCAATATAAAATGCAAAATTTTATCAGCAAAAAAGTTGCAGAAATTAAGTTTGGCAACACCTTTTCCGGCATTGAACTTTCTTTAGAAAGCAAAGGGAAAATTAAAAAAGAAAACATATTTGAACTTGTTATTGCAAACGGTGGATATAGCAAAGGAAAGCCTGTTAGTCCACTTTGTAATGTTCAAGATGGATTGTTTAATGTTAATTATTCAATCTGTTCAAACAAAAATGAAAAGAAAAAATATTCAAAATTGTTTAAAAAAGGTAAACATATTTATAGTGATGACACAAAACAATTTTGGATGAACAAACTAAAAATAACCAATCCAGAAAAGAAAATTAAAACACTTATGGATGGAAAAATATACAATCTTGAAGAGCTAAACATTTCAATAATTGAGAAAGGTTTAAAGATTTATAAAAAACAATAAAACCATAATATTTAAATAAATTTAAAAAAAATTAAAAAAGTCGTTGACAAACCCGCTTTGATGTGATAATATACTTACACACCGAAACGGGTGTTTTTTTAACGAAAAATTTAAAAGTTAGAAAAAACTCAATTATAATGGTAAAAGGAGAAAATTAACCATGGCAGGAAAGAAAGCTAAATCTAAAAGAGAAAAAATTGTTTTAGAATGCACTGAATGTAAATCTAGAAATTACAGCACAACAAAAAACAAGGCAAATGACCCTGAAAGAAAAGAACTTAACAAATATTGTCCTAAGTGTAAGAAAACAACTGCACACAAAGAAACAAAATAGAGGTGAATATGTCTAATAACAATCAAACTTCAAACGTTGAAGAAGTGAAGGCGAACAACAAAGTTGTTGAGGTTAAAGCCAAAGATGTGGCAAAAGACAAAAAGAAAAAAGAAAAAGTTAAAAAACCAAACAAGGTTGCAAAAGCGTTGAAAGACACTGGAAATGAACTCAAAAAAGTAACATGGCCAGGTTTTAAACAAGTTGTTAAACAAACAGGAATTGTTCTTGCATTTGTTGTTGTTTTTGCGGTTGTGTTATTCGGTTTTGAAAGACTTTGTTCTTGGCTTTTTGGTCTTTTGTTCTAGGATAAGGAGAGAAAATGGCTATTGTAGATAAAAACATTGATAAAGAACCTAAATGGTATGTGTTGCACGTTTTCTCAGGTTATGAAAATGTTGCAAAACAAAATTTGGAAATCACAATTGATAAGTATGACTTGCAAGATAGAATTTTCGAAATCGTAATCCCAATGGAAGATGAACTTGTTGAAAAACGCGGAAAGAAAGTGCTTGTTCCAAAGAAAACAATGCCTGGCTATATGCTTGTTAGAATGATGTATGGCGATGATATTTGGCATGCAGTAACAAGAACTATGTATATCACAGGTTTCGTTGGACCAAAAGGTCGTCCAATTCCAATCACAGATGAAGAAGCAAGAAAAATGGGTGTTGATGGCTCTCAAAAGGCAATTGCATCAATGGAACTTGATGTCAAAGTTGGTGATATGGTTGAAATTATTGAAGGTTCTCTTGCTAGTTTTGTTGGAACTGTTAAAGCGGTTGACATGGAAAACCAAAAAGTTACTTGTGCTGTTGAAATGTTTGGTCGTGCAAGTGAAGTTGAACTTTCATTTAGTCAAATTAGAGTTAGTAATAATTAGTATTGACAAATTATAAATTTGTGTTATAATTAAGTGCTTGGAGGAAATATGCAAACAAGAATTGTTGATCTCAATTGCAAAGATAAAGAATATCAATTCACGATGTCAATCATAACTGATGCGGATTGGAAAGAGTTTGCTTATGACATTATTCTTGAAATGGGAGTGTATATTAAAGAGCCTGAACTTACTGGTTGCAAAGTTGTAATTCGTGACAATAAAGCTAAACTTAAAGTTTTTTTCCAAGATCAAGCTTATCATGAATTAGAATATCGTCTTGATGTTTTAGGAAGAAAATCAAAAAATTATCAAGATGTCGTGTCAGTTTTATGGCGTGAAAAAATGCAAAAATATTACGGGGAAGAATATTCTAAATTTGTTGAAGTAAATTTAGGTAAAAACAAAACTCAAATCATTGAAGATTAAATAATGGGAAACTCATCTGCCTTTAAAGAGAGAGAAAAACTTTTGTGGGAGAGTTATTCAAAAATACCACACCATTTAAAAATATATAAAAGGAGAAATTAAGATGGCAAAGAAAGTTAAATCTATTGTTAACATTCAACTTCCTGCTGCTAAAGCCACTCCAGGACCACCAGTTGGTTCATCTTTAGGACCTCACGGCATTAACATTGCAGGTTTCGTAAAAGAATTTAACGATAAAACTGCTAACCAAGTTGGATTCACTATCCCTTGTGTTATCACAATCTATGAAGACAGAAGTTTTGAATTTGTCTTAAAACAACCACCAGTTGCTGACCTACTTAGAAAAGAAGCTGGTATCGAAAAAGGTAGCGATAAGCCACCAAAAAACAAAGTTGGAAAAATTAATGTCGATCAACTTAAGAAAATTGCTGAAATGAAAATGCCTGACCTTACTGCTGCTAGCATCGAAACTGCAATGAGCATGGTTGCTGGAACTGCAAGAAGTATGGGTATCGTTGTGGAGGGTTGGAATGAAAAGAAGTAAGAACTATCAAGAAAGTTTAAAACTCATTGACAACTCAAAAACATACGATGCTAAAGAAGCAATGGAATTAGTTGTTAATGCAAGCAAAGCAAAATTTGATGAAACTGTTGAATTGCACGTTCGTCTTGGTGTTGATGGTCGTAACGCTGACCAACAAGTTCGTGGCGTGGTTGTTCTTCCTGAAGGAACAGGTAAAACTGTTAAAGTTTTAGTTGTTGCTAAAGGTGACAAAGCTGAAGAAGCTAGAAAAGCAGGTGCAGACATTGTTGGTGACGATGATGTTGTTGCAAAAATTATGGGCGGATGGTTAGATTTCGACGTATGTATCACAACTCCAGATATGATGGGTGTTATGGGACGTTGCGCTCGTATCTTAGGACCAAAAGGTTTAATGCCAAACCCTAAGAGTGGAACTGTTACTATGGACGTAACAAAAGCTGTTAACGATGTTAAAGCTGGTAAAGTTGAATATCGTTTAGATAAACAAAACATTGTTCACGTTCGCGTTGGTAAAGTAAGTTTCGGTGCTGAAAGATTGATGAATAACTTAACTGCTGTTTTGGATGCAATCATCAAAGCTAAACCAGCTGCTGCAAAAGGAACATATTTGAAATCAACATATGTTGCTTCAACTATGGGACCAAGCATCAAATTTAACTATAGCGAAAATAAATAATTAAAAAAGAGCGATTGTTCGCTCTTTTTTGGTATAAATTGTTAAGATTATTCATAAAATAATATATGAAAAATAATGTTTTGAGAATAGTAGGTGTTGTTGCGCCGATTGTTTTGGTGGCGGTTTTAGGAAGTGTGTTTGTTAATATTGGAATGGATTGGTTTAATGGTTTATTTAAACCAAGTCAGTGGATCCCTAACTGGATTATCCCAGTTGTGTGGACGGTGATTTATTTAATATATGCCATTGTTTTGCTGATTTGGACAAATAAAGAAAGTTTGAAAAAATCAACTATTGCTCTGCTAATCACAAACGGAATACTCAACATTTTGTGGTGTTTAGTGTTCTTTACATTGAATTTAACCTTTATTGGCAATATTGTAATCATCTTAAACCTAATTGCAGGAATTGTTTTGTGGATAAACATATTTAATCAAAACAAAACCTATGCATATTGGGTTTCTATATATCCAATTTGGTTAAGCATTGCCACAACACTCAATCTTGCATTATGGATTTTAAATTAAAAGAAAAAGTTTAGCAGATGCTAAACTTTTTTATATTTTTAGAAGATTATCAATATCAAACAGCTCACTTTTTTAAAGTGAGTTAATTTGGACTTACGACTTAGCAAAGCGTTTAGTAAGTTAAAATTAACGAACGCATTTATTGTTTCCCTGTTGAACCAATTCCACCACGATCGGTGTTTGATAAATGTTCAACAGTTGTGATTTTGTGTGGTGGTTGGTGCTCAAGAATTCTAAATTGGCAAATTCTATCGTTTTTGTGAATAACTGTGTCACGAAGAGCAATTGCAGGAAGCATCCATTGGTCGTTATCACCACAATAACTTTCATCAATAACACCAATGCTATTTGCTTGAATGATGCCGTAATTTTTAAAAGTGGAACTTCTTGGCGCAACAATTGCTTCAAAACCGGCTGGTAATTGAATTGCAACCCCAAGTTTAATGAGTTTAAATTCGCCTGCTTTCATTTCAACTTGTTCAGCAGAACGAAGGTCGTACCAATCGCTTTTGTTTTCAATAAATTTAATAGGTTCAATGTCTGTAAAATATTTAACTTTAATTTCTAACATATCTTTTCTCCTTGATTTAAGTGTAACATATTTTAAAATTTTACACAAATATTTCATCATTCTTGACAAAATATCTTAAATTTTATAGAATTAAATTAAGGAGAATATTATGCAGAGAATAAGTGGCGCAAAAATTGTTGAAGATTTTAGAATTGTTATCAATTCATTGTATGAACATCAAAAATATGAAGAAAATGAAAAAATAGTAGAAGAATTTCATAAGGAAATGAAAACCATGGGTGGAGATTTAAAGTCGTTTGTTAAAGTTACAACTCGTTCGCCAAAACAAGCTCCTGAAACAAAAACTTATGAAATTGATGATGTAGTTGTAAATGGCATCAACTTGCCTGAGGATGTTGAAACCTTTGAAGTGAGCGTGGATGTTTATTCAAAAGTTAAGGTGGATAATGTGATTTCTTCAGGAATAAAAACGCTTTTTAAAAGTATGTTGTTTATTATGAGTGAAAATGTTAAAGTCTTAAAAGAAGTTAGTGCTCCTAAAGGAATTCGTATTGTTAGAAGTAAAGCATTGTTTTCGGCAAAAACAGGAGATAGAATTCGTTTTGGAAAAGAACATAAACTTGAATTATAATAAACTGATTTTCTTCGCAAAATGCTCGAAAATACAGTTTGTTGTTAGTCGCAAAAAACAGGTAAAAACCTGTTTTTTGTTACCTTATAACAACTTTACCCTTTATCCAACTATTGAAAAAGTTTTCCAAATTTTGTTTTGATGTTTCTTCAAAAGCCATTATTAAATCATTAGGTGTTACGTTTTTGAATTGATAATTTTCATAATATGTTTGAAGTGAATTAATAAAATCTTTTTCGCCAATAAGTTGATATAAACTTTCAAACATTAAAACACCTTTAACATAAGTGCAATAAGTATATTCTGGTTCGGTTTCATATTCGTTTACTGCGCGCATGCTAGTGTCAATGCTTCCAAGCACGTCTTCATAAACTGAAATAAATATAGAATAATTTTCTTTTGAAGAATTTATCATTTGAGTGTGATTTAATTCATAACCTTCATTGTAGTCATAAAATAAAATTGTTGAAAATTCTGTTAGTGCTTCGTCCAGCCAAGGAAACTCAAACTCATCGTTTCCAACTATGCCATACCACCACTGATGAGCTGTTTCGTGAACAATCACATTCATATAATCGATATGGTTGTCGATATCTGCGCTGATCATTATTAAATTTGGATATTCCATTCCGCCATAAACAAAATCGCTTTGAACTATTGAAAAGGTTTCGTATGGATAAGTACTAAATTTGTTGGAAAAGGTTTCAATAGCATCAATTCCTGCTTGAAGTGACTTTTCAGCATTAATATCGTTAAAAAAATAATACTCAACATTTGTGTTTTTTAGTTGTTTGTTAATAACTTGAAATTTGTTGCTTGAAACCAATGCAAAATCTCTAACAGCACGAGCAGAAAAATTAATTGTTTTGTTTCCACTTTCAATTTTTTCATTGGTTTTTATCCCTGTGCCAGCAACTATATATTCTTTGTTTATGTTAATATTTACACTATAATTAGCTATATCGCTATAAAAAGGGTCGCCATTTGAGTGATAGCCGTTTGTGTTAAATTTGCCGTTTTCAAAAACGCAAACAATAGGATAAAAATTTGCAAGGTTTATTGTGTTTTCGCCGTAACCAAATCTGTGATGGCAGTTTGGAAGAGTGAAATGATATTCCATGTAAATATTTGTTGTGTTGGTTGGTGTTAAACTTGAATTTAATTCAACTGAAAGTAAGCTATCATATTCTTCTTCATAAATCACAGGTTTCTCAGTGCTATCCACCACAACTCTTTCGATATTAAATTCCGCATAACTCATGCCAAAAGGATATGCGTTATTAACTTTTGTGTTGGGAATAATCTTTTCTGTTGCACCTTCTTCAAAAAATTGTGGGTATAAATGAAATTTAATTGTTTTTAAAATATTATTTGTGTTATTAACAAACCTTATATTTTGTTTTGCACTAATTTGTTTCGTTTCTGTGTTAATATCTAAGTTTATTTCATAAGTTGTTAAATTTTTGCTAATATTTTTTAAATCATTTTTCTTGTTATTGCAACCACTAACGGATATAATTATTGCAAAAATAATTAAAACCACAAAAAACTTCTTCATATAGTAAGTTATGCACAGGTTATCCACACTAGAACTCAAAATAGTGGATAACTTTTTTGCGTTTTGTTTTACAAAATAGTGTTTTTGTGATATTATGATGTTATGAGTTTTTGCAAGTTTAGTTCAAGTTATCAAACAAAAAATCAAACTTTGATAGACAATGTGTTTATCACTGATTTTTTGCCGAAAGCACCAGATTTATGTGTTAAAGCATATTTGTTAGGTTTACATAAATGTAATACAGCTGATGATGCGGATAACAACTTAGAATATTTTGCAAAAACATTAAACGTTAGTGAAGAAGATGTGGTTTCACTTTTTAGATATTGGGAAGATATGGGGATTGTTCAGGTTTTGTCAACCAATCCAATTGAAGTTAGATTCCTTCCAATAAATTCAACTTCGGTTGGTGTTAAAAAATTTAAAGTGGATAAATATGCAAGTTTTAATATTCAGGCGCAAGAACTAATGGGTGAGCGTATGATTATGCCAAATGATTATGCAGATTTCTACAATCTCATGGAAAATTATCACATTGAAGAAAAAGCTCTGCTTGCAATAATTAAATATTGTGTGGAAAATAAAGGTTTTAGTTTAAGCCCTAAATATGTTATAACTGTTGCAAAAGATTGGGCAAGAGAAAATATAACAACACTTGATGAGGTTGAGCAAAAAATTGCTGAACTTGGAGTGGTTGATGATAAAATGGCATTAATTCTATCTGCAATGGGAACAAAACGCAAAGTTCAACTTGAAGATAAAGAGCTTTTAAATAAATGGCTCAATTCTTTTGGATTTGAACTTAATGTTGTGGTGTGTGTGGTAAAAATGTTAAAAAACAAAAAGCGCAGGCTTGATGTTAATGTTTTGGATGGCATTCTCACAAAATATTTTGAAATGAAACTAATGAGTGTTCAAGAAATTGAAAACTACGAAAATGAAAAGGAAAATCTTTTCCAACTTGCAATGACAGTTAATAAAGAACTTGGAATATATTATGAAGATCTAACAAAAGAAATTGAAACTTATGTTGTTCCATGGGTAAATATGGGCTTTGACCAAGAAACATTAAAACTTGTTGCAGATAATTGCTTTAAATCTGCTATTAAAACATTGGAAGGCTTTAATGGGATTGTAAACAAATTATTCCGTTTGGGTATTGTTAACGTTAACTCTTATTTGCAATATGTTAACGATAACCTTGCGGTTGATGAAAAAATTAAAAAAGTTTTAGTTGAGCTTAATCTAACAAGAAATGTCAACAATATGGATAGAAATTTTTACTCAGTGTGGATAAATGATTGGAATTTCACAGATGAAGTTATATTGTATGGCGCAAGTTTAAGCAAAGATAAATCAAATGCAATGCAATATTTAAATAAGGTTTTATCAAATTGGAACTCTCAAGGTGTGAAAACGCTAGATAAGGCTCAGCAAACGAAAGTTGAAGTTGTGGAAAACAATTCATTTATACATAATCAATATTCAAAAGAACAAATCAAGAGTTTGATTTCAAATCTTGACGAAGTGGAGGTGTAGTATGAATAAACAAAAATTACTCACCAGCATTAAACAAAGTTTCATGGTTAAACGATATAAGGCGCAAGAAGAGTGTGAAAACTTTATTCAAAACTTAAGAGAAAACTCGCAATTTGATGAGCTGTATGTTGATTTAACAAAAAAACAACTTGAACTTGCGAAAGCAGATTTAATGGAAGAAACTTTGAAGTTAAAACACGAGGTTGATGATTTAAAAATCAAAATTAATAATTATTTGGCACTTAATAATATTGACCAGTCAAAACTTACACCTAAATACGATTGTAAAATTTGTAATGACACAGGCGTTGCTGGTGGAAGAATTTGCAAATGTTTATTAAATGAACTTAATTTGCAACTTTCGATGCGAGCAAGCAGTCAGTCTGAATTTAAAAGTTTTGTAGATATGAAAAAAGATTTTATGGATGAAACAGATTTAAAAGCAAGCGAATGGCTTCAAACTTGGTGTGCAAGATATCCTAATATCACCAAAACAAATATAAATATTATTGGCGGTGCGGGTTGTGGAAAAACTTTTATGCTTGAATGTGTTGCTAATGAGCTAATAAAAAAAGGTGTGATTGTGTGTTTTAAAACTGCGTTTGAAATTAATGAACTTGCAAGAATGTACCATATAGGCAAATCGTATGAATTTAGTGATTGTTTAAACGCAGAAGTTTTGCTTATTGATGATTTGGGAACAGAGCCTGTTCTCAAAAATGTTACAAAGGAATACTTATATAACCTAATCAACACTCGCCAAATCAATAACAAGCCAACTCTTATTTCAACAAACTTGAGTTTAGATAACATTTTGGAACGTTACGATGAGAGAATATTTAGTCGTATTGCAAATAAAAATTTGGCAACGGTTATTCAACTTGTGTCAGCAGACAAAAGATTAAAATAAAAAACTGTTAAAAATTTAAAAAATATCGAAAAAAATCGATATTTTTTTGTTTTTTATTTAATTTTTTACAAACAATTTAAAAAATATAAAAATATTTTTAAAAATCTATTTTATAGATAATTGTAAATTTATTTCAAAATATAATATTTAGAAAAATAAATTAAATTAATTGTAAAAAAATTTAATATTGGTGTATAATTAAATAAATGAAGATTATAATGCAGTATGTTAAGAAGTATAAGTGGTT
>JAZONT010000110.1:0-13277 GCA_045654665.1 Candidatus Onthoplasma sp. | reverse complement strand
TATAATTTTATTGCCTAATTTTGTCAAGAGGTAAATAAATTACTAATATAGAAAAACTAAACAATATCATTTGCTTTGATGCTTTAATAAAAATGTTAGCTTTCAGCTAACAATAAATTATGGGGTCCCCACAGAAGCAAGCTCCGCGCTTCGCATGGGGTTGCGAGAAATTTTAGCAAAGGCTTACGCATTTTTTGAATAAAAAAATGCTAGCTATCAGCTAACAATTTCGAGCATTGGCTGGGGTGGTTGGGTTCGAACCAACGCATGACGGATTCAGAGACCGTTGCCTTACCACTTGGCCACACCCCATTATAATTATTATAACATATTTCTTAAATTTGTCAAAAAAAATAAAACAAAAAAGAGCCTTTCGGCCCTTTTTTATAAGTCAAAATAAGGATTTTCAGCGACTGCTGGCTCATCAATATTTTGAACACTTTCTGTTATTGATTGATTTAAAATTGATGTTTCGTTTAATTTTGTTTCATTAAACAATTTGAGTTGGTTAAATTTTTCATCCATGTCGGCTGTGAATTTTGTTATAATAGCTTGTAAATCATTTTTATAATCGACATTATTAGCTTCATTTTCATTGTTAGTGGGCAAGTTTTCTTTAGCCACACTTTCTTTTTCTTCTGTTTCTTTAACTACTTCTTTTTCTTCAACTTTTAATGCTTGTTTTTCGCACTCTTTTTTAGATCCTTCGGTTGATTTAACACTTATTCTTGTTGGATCATTAATAATTCCAATCACAACTAAAAGACCTAAAATAGCAGTGAAAATTTCATTAACATAGGCAATGTCAAATTCAATTTTTAAGGCTTGCAAAATAAGCAAAACAGCACTGAAAATTGAAATCCAAAAATTATAATTTGTTAAACGGTTTTTCCAATTCATTTTTGCTCCTTTTTTTTCTTAAATTCTTGTAAGAATCTAGAATTAACATTTGATTTTCAGAGCATAAATATTGATAAAAAACATTTATTTGTTTCAATAAATTGCCATATTGCAAAACGACTTTATCTTTACTAATATTCATAATATTCTAAAACAAATTTATCAACATTAGCACTTTCTTCACTTGAAGATATTTCAACTTTAACATCTTTGCAACATAGCTTAAACATAAATTCGTTAACACCCTTTGTATAGGTGGTAAAAACAGTTTCTTTTCCATCGCAAATAAGAGAAATCTTAATATTTGCATCAGAATTTATCATCAGTTTAGTTAATAGTTTTGTGTTAATAGAATCAATAAGTCTTTCACTTGAATAAAACTTTGGAAGATTTTCATCCATAATTTTTGAAACATTTTCCAGTTGACCAATTTTGTCAATTGGACCACTATTAAAAATAAAAAGCATTTTCTCAAACACATCAGTTTTAACGGGTAACATTGATTTAATATCCACACCACGAATTATTTCATAAGAAAAATCACGAGTGTTAAAAATCATTAAGGCATTGTTAACACAATTCGTTTCACACAAAATCTCTTTTTGATCGTTAAAATCAATTTTAAGAGCCAAGTAATATTTTTCACCTAAACTGTAAGCTATTGCTCCACTGTTATCAATGTCAAGTTCACTTAAAAGCTCAACGCTTGTTTTCTTAACACTAATACCATTAAATGAATATAAGCCATCTTTAGTCATAAACAAAATATTATTACCACAAATGCTCACTGTGTTTGCAAAAATTTTAGTGTTTGAATAATAAATTTGACTAACGCTTGCTTCACCTCTTAAAAATGTGATTTTTGAAATTCCATAATCTCTAAAAACAAAAACATCTTCATCAAAAGTAACAATTTTCCTAGCATAACCCAAATCGTCTTCTAAAGAAATATATCCAGAAGTGTTTGATATGTTTCCAATGCTTTCAACATTTAAATCTGTTGCATACCAAATTTTAAATGCGGGATCAAAAATAGTACAAAATAACACATTTTGATTCATACACATGCTTGTGATTATTGGAACATTTTCAAAAAAATAAGGTGAATAACCCGTTTCCCATATCACCATTTGATTATCACAGGCCAAAATTGCACAATCTTCATCACCTTTTTTATATGCCAAAACAATTGGTGCAGTGTCGAAGGTTAAATTATATAGCCAAAATAAATCCCAAGTGTCATCTACCATTTGATTAACATATAACTTTTTATCACTTCCATAAACTAAAAGTCTGTGCGTTGTAAACTTGTTTTTGCTTTGATATTGTTTAAAGTATGCAAGACCATCAATGCTTGTTAATCCAAGTGTGTTTAATTCAAGTTCTCTTTCTTCTTTGTTTGTTTCGCTTTTAGGAAACATTGCAACACCAATACCATGACAATTCTTTAATGTTCTTGCTGGCTGATAGTTGTAAAACGTTTGTGTTAAAACATCTTTTGAAGTTTTGTTAAAATTAGCAAAGTTTGATATTTCAACAACTTTTTTCTCTCTCATTCCCATCTCCTTGTTGGCAATGTGAAACTCTTTAACTGTTTTAAACTTTCTGCTTTGCTCTGATATTTATCGTAAAAGTCTTGAAATTCTTGAAATAAACCATATGCAATTGAGAAATAGGCACACAAACCTAAAACAATTACATCTGGACTAAAATTTTCCAAAAAGTCTATTTCTTGAAATAAACTTGAAATGTTTGGGTATGATTCATATATAACTTCATATTTACCATCTTCTTGCAAAATAATGTTTCTATTAATCACTTTAAATTTAATCATTTCGCCATCTTTTTTAATTCCTTGAATTCTAATAAAGTTTTCAAGTTTTGTTAGGGCAAATTGACAATCTGTTGTTTCAAATTCCACTTCAACAACAACAGGTATATAATTAGTGCAAAGTTCTCTTATTGAATATTTACAAAGATTAAAAAGTTTTTTAATTTTTTCATAGTCACATAAAATATTAGACTCCATATCTTGCGTTGCACCATTTAAAATTTCAACCTCTTCGTTTAAACCCAATAAAGTTGCACTATCTGTTAAGATATCTATAACTTTCATTATCTCTCCTAAAAGAACAAATCATTTTAAATCTTGTTCCAAACAATCTAAGGTTTTTGAAAAAACGCTAGTGAAATTAGCGTTTTCTCTTTTTTTATTGTCGTTTTCAATTTGGTCTAATATTTCATCAATATTAGCACTCTGAGTTTTTAAAACATATTTTAATGTTCGTTTATCTAATTGATTAAATGGAACAGTTAAACAATAACTTGTTCCGTATTGTTTTGAATTGTGAATTTCAAATTTTTGTTTTGATGTGTTATAAACCACATAATAATTTTTATCAATATCTTTTATTCTTTTTGAAATGTTATACACATCGCACAAAATTTTAATATTCATTATTTCTCCTTAAATTAACTACGCTTTAAACGGATTTGTTACAGTTGATTTAATTCCTGTAATTTTAGCTTGTCCATTAGGTTGGTCACAAATCATATCTGCATATTTAACAAGCGTTGCAGAATATGCTGGATAACCTGGCTTTTGGCGAAGAATGTTTCCGCCTTCTCCTTCAATCCACTCCCAATCACAAAGTTGATGAAGAGTAAATTTTGAAGTGTCTAATAAATACATTGTGTCGTCTGCCACAAATCTATCTGTTACCATAGGAATACCATTAAAACTGATTGCTTTAAAACCGCCTTCAAGTTCCATAACATCCACATTTCTTCTATAACATGCAAGGTAATCTAAATATGCACGTCTAACAGCTGAACCACAAGAAATGAAGTCGATGTGAGAACCACTGTTTTCTTCCAAGAAATCAATTGCAGTTTGAACCATGTTATCACTAATTTCTTTTTCAGTTGTTGAAACATATGGATTTAACCATTTGTTTTCTGCTCTGTTTAAACCATAAAGTGTTGCACTATTATTAAAAATTGCGCCAACACCTGTGATTTCATTTCCTTTGCTTCCTTGAACATAAAGGATGTCACCTGCAGAAATGCTAGTAGGGGCTTGAGTGAAAGTGATTGTTTTATTAACTCTGTCAACATACTTAATTCTAAGTCCAGAATTTGTTTTGTTGTTTGAAGCATAAACATCAACAACCATACCTTCAATTAAATTTTTAACATTGTCCAAGGTTGCAACACCATCAGCATAACTTTCAACTGTTGCAACTGCTCCTGTTCCGTCGCCATAAAGCATGCGGGCAAGATTAAATTTTGATGAGTTTAAAAGTCCTTCCATTTCCGCAGAAAGAAGGTCAATAAAAGCACCATTAGAATTGGCACTTGCTCTAATTGCCTTATCACTAATTTCCATAGTACCATAAAGGTTTTTCAAAGTTGTTTTGAATTGAACATAGTTGTTTCCATTGGCAGTTGGCAATTCGCCGGTTTCTGTTCCTGCACCAATGCCACCATTAATACCAATTGGAGCAACTTTAATGATTTGTCTGCCATAAACATCACTTGAAGATTGTTTTATTCTTGAAAACAAAGGATTTGTTTGAGTGTTCAAGATGTTGCTTGCAGCAGATAAATAAGCGTCTTTCAACGCGTTTTGAGCTGAATTTAAATCTATCATAATTTCTCCTTTTTGAGTTTGTTTTAAACTTGTTTATAAAATAAACGAGAAAAGGGTTTTATCTTATTTTTAAGATAATTTCTCCTTTTTGAGTTTGTTTTAAACTTGTTTATAAAATAAACGAGAAAAGATATTTTATCTTATTTTTTAAGACAATTTATCTCCATAAATTTATTTTTGTTTGATGATTGATTTTGCCAATTTGCCAGCTTCTAATATTGTTGTTGGCACTTTTGGCGGACTGAGAGTTATGTTACTTGCACCGCCATCCACTTTGATTGGAGAATTTTGAGTGATTTTGGATAGGTAATCTTTAACGATTTTATCCTTAATTTCCTGATTGGAAAAAATGTAATTGTTCAAAAATTCTTCATCTTGAGAAAATTCTTGTGCTGTTTTATAAGATTTGCTAATTAAACGAATTGCTTCTTCTTTAATATCCGCTTCTTCGTTTTGAGATAAACTTTCTTTTAACGCGCTCTTAAAAGGTTTAACGATTTCAAATTTGCTTATAAATTCATCCACTCTCTTTTCCTGCTCTTCTCTTTTCATAAGTTCATTTTGAGTTTTTGCGTTTTCATTTTCAAGAGAGGCAAGTTTTTGACTTTTCTTGGTAAATTCTGCTTCCAAGCTGTTATAAGCTTTTAACAAGCTTTCCGCCGAGTTAAATTTACCAAATTCGTTGGAGCCATTTTCTGGTTGTTCCAAAATTTCTTTCATAATTTTCTCCTTTATTTACAATTAAAATTTAATTTCAAATAATAATAAATATTGCTTAAATGTAATCAAATTTACTTAGACATGTTATCTTTATCAAAAATATATTCTTTTTTTAGTTCTTTTTTATGCTCTTCAATATGAGCAAGTAAGTTTTCTTGAATTGTTTTAAAGTTCTTTTTACTTTTTATTTCACTGCCTAAAATATAAGCAATATGTTCATCAATATGAACTTTATGATTGTCAACCGGTAAAACTTCTAACGTTTTATCTGAAGTTAGGTTTTCTTCTTTTGCTCTTTGAATATGAAGTGAGTTTAAGTCAACCGCCTCATCCCAAACCCCAAAGCCTAATAGATCTAAACATTTTTTGCGCATTCCTTGACTAAACTTTCCATCTTCATCAAAGAGTAGACCTTGCTTAATTAAATCCATAAGCATTGTTCTTCTTTGAGCAATTGTTTGATTTGCATCAGTGGATGCATCAAACACAACATCATCACTCATGATTTCACTTTGATCCCAATAATACATTTTAACTGTTCCATTGTCACCAGAAATTTTCATAAGTCGTGGAATAACTGCATATTGCTTATACAGTCTTAAAATAAATTTAGCCACAGTTTTAACTGCAAGTTTAACACTGTCTATTGGTGTTGACAATCTTGAATTATCCTGTTCTGCCAAAAGTTGAAGTGCCACACCAGACATACTTGTATACTGTGCGTAACTATCTGTCATCATGTCACTAACACCTGAAACAGTTTTAAATTCACTTAAAAGACGATCTTCTTCCGCTTCAAAATCAAGTGTTTGTTTAGGGTTTTGCATAATTTCAGGAACTTTGCTTCCTTGACGATAAACTAAAACTTTACCTGGTGAAAGTCCATCCATTTCAAGTTCGTCGGTGTCAATGCTTCCATCTTCAACAGCCAAAACATTCATAACAGAACGATTGAAATATTCGTGTTTTCTATTTCTAACAGCGTTATATGCTCTTTGAACAGGAATTAATCTATCCACCACGCTAACACCAAAGAAACTTCCTGGCAAATAGTTGGAAATTTGTTTAACAAACGGGAATGTTCTATTGTTTAATTCATCATTTAAATATGGAAGTTCTCCATCAAACAACAACTTACCACCTGCAACAATAGTTAACCTTCCGTTAGGATTATCTTTTGTTGGTCTTATGTATCTTTCTATTAAAACACAATGATTATTGAGTTCAACATTTGAAACCTTATTGATGTGAGCATCGTAACCAAGTCCGCCCAAATTTCCAGCATTACTATCAAGAGTGAAAGCATGAACTTTTTCCTTGTCAACATCCACGCCCCATTCTTTTTTAATTAAGTCAACTTCAACTGCTTTTGCGTGAATAATGCTTTTAACATCTTCAATTCTTTCACAAGATAAATTATCTGGAAATATTTCAAAAGGTGACACAACTTGAACTTCAACATCACCTTCTTTGATTGCTTTCCCAAGTTCATCAGTTGCAACCATTTTCCCAGAATCTGTGTTCCAAATAACTTTATAGAAAACAGTTCCGCAGATTTCACTCCAAGTTGTTGCAGTTTTTTGAATATCAACAAAATTAATACGATTCGAAACTGAATCTAAAATATCTTTGCTTAATTTAGCACTTTCTAAATCGCTTTCATCACTGCTGGCTGGAACAACACTAATATTTGGAGTGTTTGCACAAACTTTTGAAATTCTTGTTTCAACAATTGGTGCAATGTGGTTAAAAACCTCTTTTTCTTGCCAAAAATAACGTTTTTCATCTTCCCTTATTCCGCCATTTGACGCAATGTAACTATATTGATTTCCCATCATGAAGTTAACATTTAACTGCCACTGTGCCTCAAGAGATCTTCTTGCTTCTCTTCTTTTTAAATAATCCGCCACAACATCCTGAACAATTTTATTTTCACTTTTACTCATCCTTTCCCCCTTTTTTATAAATTGGCTTTATACTTTTTGGAACAACGTATCTTCCCATTTCACCATAAAGTTCATTAAAACATTTTTCACACAAATAAACATTTCCATCAAACACAAACTTTCTGTTTATAATTTGATATGCGCCAATATTTTCACAACCGCTACCATCACACTTTATTTTTTTGTTTGTTTTTTCCACTAACATTGCTATCTTTCAACTCCTTTAACAACCTACTTTTTTCCTTTTCCAATTCTTCATCTGAAAGTTTATTGTAATCTAATTTTTCTTCCACCATGTGCGGATAAATAAGTTTTAATAAATCAACATTTGGTGGAATTGTTTTTTCGCTAACTTTTTGCTTAACTACCTTGAGTTTCCCTGTTTCTTCGTCAACAGCATATTCTGTAACAACTTCTTTTGTGGTTATGCCTTTAATGCAAGATTTAAGTGCCTTTAATGTTTCTAAATCAAAATTATCTATGTCACATCAACTCCTTATCTTCTATATTTTAAGTTTCTAATCAACTTTTCTTTTTCAAGTTGAACAATGCTTTTTTCTTCTTTTGGTTTTTTATTTTCAGGTCTATTCATAATGTAGTATCTCAATTCATCCATGCTGTGATCATCAACTTTAACAGGGCTATCCCCCTTACCCCAACGATAAGATTTAATTTCCCTAATCATATTTTTACAAGTGTTAAAAATAAATAGTTTACTTTCACCCATTGCGTTTTTTAAATAAGATTTTACTCGCTGAATTCCCGAAAAAACATCTTTATTAACATTGGTATTAACAAGAATGTTGTAATCATAAAATAAGTCTGCAACACTCTTTCTCGATGCTAAAGTGGTTTGATTTGCAGCACTATCAATAAGCCCTTCAAGCATACCATTATTGTTTCTATGCCAATGAAGCTGATTGCTTATTTCATGAATTTTATTGCTGTGAAATTCAATGTCTTTTTCCTTATCGTAATGCTCAGCAACAACATAAACGTTTCCATCATAATCAACTGCATACCAATGACAAGACAATGGATTTTTAAGCCCTGGGTCTATTGAAATTTTATCTTGCCACTCATATGGAACATCAAATGGTTCAATAACATTAATGCCTTCATCAAACTCAGGATAAACTCTTCCACCACTATCTATAAATTCACCATATTGACGAGATTTTAATTCTTCTTCACTCATGCTCGCTTTCATTGCGTTTTTAGCTTCTTCGCTTAAATATGGATTATCATCCCACTGCATAAATTCATACCAAATGTTTTCATCGTTGTGCTGGTTCATATAAATATCTTCATAAACAAAAGTCATACCCTTAAGCGGTGTCATTGTTGCAAAAATTTCGCCATTTCTATCCAACACTCTCATCTTGCATTCAATATAGATATCATATGGAGGCTCTTCATCAAACCAAACGTAATCCAAACTTGTTCCTTGAAATTTTTCTCTGCCTTGGTCACAACTTTTAAACCCAATTTTACTAGTTGACCCAAACACATTTTTCACTAAAATATAATCGATAACGCCATGAGCATAGTTGTCTTTACGTCCACTTAACATAACAACATCTTCAATCCACTCAGGGTTTAAATAGTTTAAAATTTTACTTTGCGCAACATCTCTTTGCACTTGAGTTGACAAGCTCACAACCCAACCACTTGTGGCTTTTTCTATCTTCCTGTAAGGATGAATTCCTCGAGCTAAATAAACAACTTCAACTGCGCCACATTCAGTTTTGCCACTTCTATTTCCACCAAATACCCATCTATTCTTTTTGTTGCACTTGTGAAAAGCAACTTGTTTTAAATGAATTTTATCCCCTGTGTTATATCTAAAAAGTTTGTTATTGTTTTTTCTCTTTTTTTGAATATCTTCAATTTTTAAAATTTCTTCAATCACACTCATTTCGCGGTTAATATACAATAAAACTCGAATTAATTTTCCAAAACTTGTCAAATTTTTAAAAATTTTTTATGTTAAAATTTTAATATGATTTTATTGATTTTAATTTTATTTTTCCAAACAACAACTCAAATACCTGTTTATGCTATTAACAAGGAAACTGTTTTTGCTAGAGTGTTGTTTGAACAAGTATATTTATATAAAACGCCAACCGACAACAATTCACTTGAAAATATCTTTTTTGAAATCCCAAAAACTTATTTTGTTGAGATTTTAGATATAGAAAATAATTTTTATTTTGTTAGATATTCTTCCTTTAATGGGTATGTAAAAAAAGACAGTGTGCAAGCCGTTAGCGAAACACCCACAATGCCTTTTTTAAATAATATTAATTTCAGAGTTTATGCCCAGATGAGCGAAAATTTATGGTCTATGCCAACTAGCTCAGCTCCTTCAACAATCATCACTCAAATTCCACCATTAACAGAAAATATCGAATATATTGGAAAAATCAATGGTGAATGCTTGATTGAAGATAGAACAAATATTTGGTATTTTTGCAAATTTTCTTCAAATCAAGATTATTTTGGCTATGTTTATAGTGATTTTTGCGATAAAATGCCAATTATTGCTAATAACACAGAACAATTAACATATATTAATAATCCAACTTTTGAAACTTATGTTGAGGAAATTAAGGCAATTCCAAAAGAAAGTAAAGCTGTTGGAATGGTTGTTGCAATTTTATCTATTCCTGCTATTATTTTTCTTTTAATGGTTTTGCGCGGATCTAAAATAATAAGCAAGGAAAAAGTTAAACATAAAGAGGTTGTTGATTATTAACACTCAGCCACTTTATATCTAAATGCCAATCTTCTTTCTTTAATATCTTCACAAATGTTTTGAATCCACTCTTCATCTCTAATGATTTTGGTTAATTTATTACAATATTTTGAATTGTTTAATGCATCTGTTAAATTTTCAAACGCTTTTTCAATTCTTCTAAATGCTGTGCGTTCTTTTAGTTCCAGAATTCCACACAACTCTGCCATTTGAATTGTGTAATGCATTTTGATAAATAAAATCTTTTTATCTTTTTCTGTTAAAGAATTTATTGCATTATCAATGATAATTTTCAAGTTAATTAGTTGATTTTTTCTTGTCATTAGTTCTATAATGTTATTACAAACATCCATTGCCCCATACTCTGCTGTGCAAGGCCCAAAATATAAGGCATGATTTTGAATAAATTTATCAATTGCATCACATTTTTTATTTAATAATCTATAAATTTTAACTAACGCTTCAGCTTCATAAACATCTACCATTTCTTACCCCTATTTACACGATGAGTATATATGAAGGAATGTCGAAAAGTCAAGTATATGTGTCATTTTTTTACAAAATTAATGCCAAAATGTGTTAAATTTCATCAAAATTAAGTTAATTTATCAAACATATGTTCTATTTTGTAAAATATTTAAATATGGTTACTGTTGTGATAATAAACAAAAAAAAGACCCAAAACGGTCTTTTTTTAATAGTTTAACCAACTAATTTAGATATAGAAACCTCGTAAGCAGTTTTTGTTACCGTTTCAAGATTTTCTAAACTCTTAGTGTATTCCCTACTTTGAATTCTACCTATTATTTTTAAGTTAGCTGGAACTTCCATCTTGCTCACAATTTGCGCATTATTTCCCCAAGCTATGCATGGAATATAATCTGATTTGTTGAAATTTCTATTAACAGCTAACAAAACATCACAAATTTCTCTTGAAAATGGTGTTGTTCTATAAATCACAGGTTTACACACATATCCATTTAGTTCTATCACATTTGGATTTGCATCTTCATCCCAATCACAAATCTCCTTAACAAAAACTGACAGCACAAGTTTTCTTTTATCACCTTCCATCTTGTTAAAACTTCTAAACTGCCCCTTTATTGCCAAATCATCTCCAACTTTAATATTGTTTTCTAAAAGAAGTTTTTTTGATATGATTATTGGAATTATGTCATTTTGACCACTCAAGCGCGCCACACATAAATTAAATCCATAAAATTCTTCTTCTTTAACTTTATGATTTAACTCCGGATTTGAATTTACAACTCCTTGAAGATAAACCTTATTATTTATAATTTCACTATTCATTAGTTCTCCTTTTTTGAATTCCTTGATTATCTATTTGATAGTTGCTCCAATAGATTAAATCACCAATCGAAACAACATTTGTTTGTTTTAACTTAAAATATTCAAGCACTAATTTTAATCCGTCAACGATATGGTCCGAATTATTATGACATAATATTATACTACCGTTTTTTGATTTTTCTGTTATACGTGTTGCAATTTGGTTTGCGCTTAAACCTTTCCAGTCTAAGCTATCAACACTCCATTCGATACACTTTAAATCTAGATCATCACATACTTCAATTAGACTATTGTTATAATAGCCATAAGGTGGGCGAAATAACTTTGGTTTAAATCCAGTTAAATCTTCAATTAATTTAATATTTGTTGAAAGTTCATCTCGAATTTGAGATTTACTTAATTTTGTCATATCAGGATGAGTGTTTGAATGAATTCCTATTTCAAAGCCTCTATTATAAATTTCTTTTACCATTTCAGGATATTTTTCAATCCAAAAACCAACAAGAAAAAATGTTGCTTTAACATTATATGTTTCACAAACAGACATTATGTCTTGCGTTTTATCTGCTCCCCAAGCCGCATCGAAAGAAATTGCAACTTTGTTTTCATGCGTTTCAACCGCATAAATAGGCACTTTTCTCGATTTTGTAAAATAAGTTCCAGAAACATTTAAAACATTATTATTTAAAGAAAAAACAGCAAAAAAAATTAACATTACAACCATAAAAGTCAATGTTGCTTTTTTTAAAATTAGCACTTTCATAGATATCTACCTTCCAATCCTAACATATTTAATGGTTAATCTAAATGAAACATGACAAATAATTTTATAATATTATAAAAGAAAAAAGAGTTTTCTTATGTTTTATGTCGAAAACCCTTTTATTTTCACTAACAACAATTCTATATTTTAAACAATGTCTTAAACCTATAAGCATTTTTTAATGTGTTCTAATGCATTTTTTTCAAGTCTACTTACTTGCGCTTGAGATATACCAACCGAAGAACTAACTTCCATTTGAGTTTTTCCAACAAAATATCTTAAGTTTAGTATTTCACGTTCTCTCTCATCTAACTGTTGAATTGCATCCAACAAATCTGTGTGGTTAATCCACTTTTCAACAGAATGTTCAGTGTCTGCAATATGCTCAGCCAATCGCATTTCTTCATCTCCGTCAGTTTTTATGCTATCGTCTAACGATAAAGGCGTTGAAATAGCATCAATGGCATCATACACTTCCCTAATTGTCAAATTTAAATCTGTTGCCACCTCTTCCAAACCCACTTCTTCACATCTATCTTTTTGTAACTTTTCTTTGCTTTTTAAAACCATATATGCCGTATCTCTAATGCTTCTAGAAACACGAAGAGCTGAACTATCTCTTAAAAAACGTTTGATTTCACCAATAATCATAGGAACTGCGTAAGTTGAAAATTGCACGTTAAGCGATATATCAAAATTGTCAATCGCTTTCATCAATCCAACACATCCAACCTGAAATATGTCATCCATATTTTCATTTGAAGAAACAAATCTTTGAGCAACTGAAAGGACCAATCTCATATTACAATAGATATAATAATCTTTAGCCCTTTCATCTCCAGCTTTAATCTTTTGCATCAAATCACACGCCTCAATTTGACTTAGTTTTGGAAGTGTGCTTGTGTCGATTCCACAAATATAAACTCTTCTTGCCATAAATTCTCCTTGAGTTTATTGTGCCTTAACAAATTAAACTTATTCCTTAAAAATTAAAATAGTTAAAAGAAAACATTTTTCTTACGAAAAAATGTTTTGTTGTTAGACACAATAAATTAAATTTAGACAAAATTCAATTAAATTATAAAATAATTACAAAATATATTATTTATAATATAAGTTATAATCTTTTTATGGAAATTTATATTGAAATTTTTATTCTTCAAAATATGTTAATCAATTTCTGTTTGTTAAGATTGGTTTATTTAACAACAAAATCAAAAACATCAT
>JAZONT010000109.1:0-11616 GCA_045654665.1 Candidatus Onthoplasma sp. | reverse complement strand
ATTTAGATTTTTCAATAACAACTAAAAAGGTTGAAGATATTATATCTTCTATGTCATCTCTATTCAAATCATATCTGTATAAGAAATTATAAATTGTCTTATACATTTTGGAATAGAGACTTTCAAAAGCATCTTTATCTCCAATTCCTACTAATTTGGTTAGTTTGTTGATTTCTTCTTTATTGATTGTAAATTTATTCATAAAAAATTATCATTTGTATAAGTTCATTAGTATTATTGTATCAAAAATGCTTAAGTTTTGCAAACTAAAAATCCCACGATGTGGGATTTTTATCGAAAGTTGATTAAAGTTCAACAATCTTAAGGTCTTTTGCGTCTTGGAAAACAATGTAGTAACCCTCACTCATTGGGTCTTCTTTATCTAGCGGAAGCCATTGATAGTGTTCGCCAATTTCACTCGGAATGGGGGAGTTATAGTTGCAAAGAGTTGCATAACAAATATATTTCATTTCATCATTTTCAAATATTGCACCTATTGAATAATTTGAGTTGTTTTCATTTATTTTCACGAATTTACCATTTGGTATTAAATTTGTTAAGCTTTTGTCTTCTGGGTAACTATCAAAAATGGTTTTAAAATGTGAAATTAGAGATGGGGTGTTAAATTGTTGATATTGTGTTTCAACTTCTTTTTTTTCAAATTCATTTGTTTGAGTTTTTTCTTGATAAAAAGTTTCTTCGTTGAAAGGTTTTTCATCAAAAGAATTTTCTTTTTGTTGAGCATAAAACCACTCTTTATATTTGCAATTTTTACATTTTTCAAAATCTTCTTCACAAGAGTTGTTTATTAAATTTTCTTCAATTTTTTCTTCTTCATAATTATATAAGCTTGTGTTGGGGTTTTCTTTTTCTATTGTTCTTAGTTTATTTTCAAAAACATTTTCTTCATTGAAAAAACAACCCGAATATGTTCCACCTGAAAGAACAACATCATTATTGTTTTCGGTGTTTATTATTGCACAATAAAAATCTTTTTCCAAATCGAATTCACCAACCATAGAACTAAGATATACACCATCTTTTTCTAATAGGTTTGCGCTGAAAACATTTTTGTTGTGGTAAATTCCTAGTTTGCAAAATCTGTTTAGTTTGGTGGTGTTATATAGCCTTATTTTGCTCTTTAACAATTCATCTTCTTCAAAAAGTGTTAAAATTGCCCTGCCATTAGTGTTTGGTGATGATAAAATTATTGTTTTGCTTTTCATATGTTTTATTTTATCATCTTAGAATATTTTATATTACCATTTTTTTGTTTTAATAAGTCTTGAATTGGAAAGAATTGTTGTCTTTGGTCGGTTTTTCTTATGTTAAATTAAAGAAAATTTGCTGTTTTGTTGGGCTTAAAACAATTGACATTATTTCATGCTTGTGTTAATATAAATCATGAATATTTAGGCGTGCAAAATTTTTGTTTAATGTGCGCTTGATTGGCAATCATATATATGCGGAGATAGAAATGAAAAAAATTACAAAAATATTTATTTGTTTAATGCTTTGTGTGTTCGGTTTGGGTCTTGTTGCCTGTGGAGATAATAGAACTGAGCAAGAAAAGAATTTCACTTATCCATCTGAGGCTGATGCTGTTTATGGAAATGGTGGTTTGGCGGTTAAAAAAGGAAACTACGTTTATTTTGTTAATGGTTATAAGTCTGTTTCAACTTCAGATCTCACTAAAGACACAACTTTTAACGTTGGCTCATTAATGCTTGCAAAATTAGGTGAAGATGGTGAACTTGTAACTGATGACAGCGGTTCAATTAGGGATGATTATTTTATAACTATGAGCAATAAACTTTGTGGTTACGAAGCAACAGATTTGTTTATCCATGGAAATTATTTATATTTTGTTTCTCCATGTTTAGAAAATGAAAGCGGTGATGAAGTTTGGGCTAAAGAAAGAGTTGTTTTCAATCGAATTAAGCTAGATAAAACTGGTGAAGTTGAAGAAGTTTATAGTTCAGGTGTTAAATATAACAATTTAGAATATAAATATTATCAATCAAATGGCGGTCTTTATATCTTAGCTTGGGAAAAAGGTGATAGCTACTATGCTGAAAATCCATCAGCTTCATTGATTAGAATTAATGCAACTAATTCTTCAACTGTTGTTGTGGATAGCGGTGTTACAAATGTTGTTTTTAATGAAAATGCAAGCAATGTTTTCTTCACAAAACAAAATGGCAACAATTATGAATTAAAAAGGTATGACGTTTCATCAAATGTTGCTAGTGATTATTATTCAAGTGAAAAATCTTTTAACCTTCAATTTATTGGTGGTGAAAATGTGTTTATAACAATAGAACACAAAGTTGGTGACACAACTTACACCGATTTAATGATTTCAAACCTTATTGCAGAAGATAAGTCATTTAAATTATTCCACTCAAATGTTGCTGATTACACACTTGATGTAACTGATGATGGTGCGGCAGTTATTGCAATAAAAGATAATGTTATGAACATTATTAATGTTAACCAAACCTATGGTGCTGGCGGAACAACCGTCACTAAATCGATAACTGTTAATGCTGATGCCACTTCAATTAAGATTATTGGCTACACAAATGGTTGTGTTTTGTTCTATGACACAGCTAGTTCAAACTCTAACATTAGTTTAGTGAGTTATTCAAATGCAATTGCTGAAAATGAAAACGATGTTGAAATTTCAACATTAACAACAATTTCTGCCGTTGAAGATAATTATGCTTATTTCGATTTAAGCGAAGATGAAAATATGCTTTATTTCTATAAAATGGTTGGCAATGATTATTATCTTCACAAAATTAAGGTAAATCAAAATCATGGTGAAACAGAACAGATGTTTGGTGTTTATGATGCTGAAGATGTTCCGGAAATTGAAGAAGAGGAAACTGAAGAAGAGGAAGAAGAATAGTTCTTTCTCTTTTTTTAAAAAAAAACAAGGTAACAAGTGTTACCTTATTTTTTCTTTTTCATATTCTTTTTCATATTTTCTAATTTTTTTGTGTCAACCAATTTTTTAGGATCGGCTTTTGGAACTGTTAATCTTCTTGCAATCATAATCTTGGTTTCTTTTGTTGGTGTTAGTTCTTTACAGTATCGTAAAAGTTTTCCCATTAAATTTTCAAACTCTTCGTCAGTGTTCTCAGCACTGTGTTGATAAATTGTTAAAATATTTGATTTAACGATCTGTTTGTTATAATTATTTGTATAGATATCCTTATCAAAAGAATATGTTATTTTAAGCCCTGTAACATTTATGCTTCTATATTCCATGCTAGTTGTTTTAATAACATATGCCACTTGCAACTTTCTCATTAGAAATTCAGGGTCAAAGTTTATTGAAGACATAAACATATTTGTAAAGTTGTCAATTAAAAAATCTTTGTGTTTCAAAATGTTGTCGTGTGGTTTAATTTGTTTTGTGAAGTGTTTATAATTTGTTCTAACTGTGTAACGAAAAGTTGAATTTACTTTTTCAGTTGCCATGTTAAGTTCTGTGAAGTTTCCAATTTGGGTTTTATAAAGAACGATATTTGATTTTTGCAAATCGTGGTTTGGTGTGTCGTAATATGTGAATACCTTGTCAATTCGTTCTTCAAATCTCATCAAATATTTACCGAAAAAAGAATTTAGCTCCAACACTTTCATTTTGGAACTTTCGTTAAACATTTCAAATCTGCGCTTTTGTCTAATTTTATCTAATGCACGCATTTTATTACCCCTTAATTTATATTTATAGTTTAGATAAATTTAGAAAAAAAATCAACAAAATGTGGTGTTTTTTGAATATTTCTGCTATAATTTTAGCGTTATGAATAATATTGATAAGTTTTTTAATAGAATGAAAGGTCTTTTAGGTGATGAATTTGAAGCTTTTAAAGAAAGTTTAAATAATCCAATTCAAAAATCTATATTTGTAAATAAAAATAAAATTAGCGTTGAAGATTTTAAAGAAATCACAGATTTTTCAATAGAACAAATTCCATATGAAAAAAATGGTTTTTATATTGATAATGAAAAGCGTGGAAGGCACACATTGCATCATGCTGGAGCTTTTTATATGCAAGAGCCAAGCGCAATGTTTACGGTAAACGCAATAGAATTTAAAGGCGATGAAAAAGTTTTAGATATGTGTTCTGCGCCAGGTGGAAAAAGCATTCAAATAGCAAATAGAATTCCTAATGGTGTTCTTGTTAGCAATGAAATTGTTAAATCACGTTCTGAAGTTTTGTTTTCTAACATTGAGCGAATGGGACTTAGAAATGTTATAATTTCAAATGATACACCTAAAAATATTGCAAATGCGTATGGCAACACTTTTGATGTTGTTTTGGTTGATGCTCCGTGCAGTGGCGAAGGGATGTTTAGGCGAGGTGAAGATGTTGTTAAAGAGTGGTATCCAGAAATTAATGAAATGTGTGCTAAACGTCAACTTGAAATTCTAAACGAAGCCGACAAAGCTCTTAAACAAGGGGGAAAATTAATTTATTCAACCTGCACATATTCCATTTTGGAAAATGAAGGGGTTGTTAGTGAGTTTTTAAAATCTCACAACTATGAGCTGGTAAACATAGAAGCAGACCTGCCTCGTGGAATAAATATGACACAAGTAGTGAGATTATATCCACATAAAGTTCGTGGAGAAGGTCAATTTGTTGCGGTTTTAAAGAAGTTGGATGAAAATTATAATCCTTGTGAAAGTTCAATTAAACTAACAAACAGCAGAATTACTAACGACTTTATGAAATCACATCTTTTAACAAAAGGCGAATTTGCTGAATATAAGGATTATAGCTATTTCATTCCAAATAGAGAATTAATTAAGAAAAGAGTAAACTATGTTTCTATTGGTGTGAGATTGGGGCGAGTTGTTGGCGATAGATTTGAACCTCACCATAATCTATTTACAACATTTGGTAAAGATTTTAAACTGAAGCTTGAGCTTGATTTTAAACATTTTTTGGTTGAAAAGTATCTTCGTGGTGAAACATTTGATGTTAACTTAGAGGATGGTTTTGGAGTTGTTATGGTTAATAATTGTGCTTTAGGTGGATTTAAAATTAGCAAAGGTAAGTTTAAAAACTATTATCCGAAAGGTTTAAGAAATTTTTAAATTTTATTGTTATAACAATAAATATGTAAAAAAGCATAAAAAATCACTAAAAATTGTGATTTTTTGCCAAATTTTGCCTCAATTTTGAAATTTTTTTGAAAAAATTTATCAAAAGGTATTGAAAAATTTTCACTCTTGCTGTATAATACAAAAAAATCTAGGGAAAGGAGATTGAATTATGGAAGCATGGATGGCTTTTATTAGCATTATGGCAATTGTTGCAATCGTTGTTGTTGCTGGAGGTTTAATTGCTTTTATTGCGCATATGATACTTGGAGCGTTTGATAACAAACCATCAACTAAAACAAGCAAGGATGTTCTTGATTACGCTCAATATAAACAACTATCAAGTGGAAATCAAGTTGTTAACAATAATGAATATGATTTTGAAGCAATCAACAAAAGCAAGGCTTTAAAAGAAAAAGAAATGGTTGAAGCTGAAAAAGAATCAATTTTTGACATTGAAGAAGAAACTAATGCTGAATTGGAAGAAATTGAAAACCGCTTAAAAGAAACTGAAAAAGTTGAAGAAGCTGAAGAAAAACAGGTTGTTGAAGAAATCAAATCAAATGACGAAGACGATATTGATGAATTTGACTTAGATAATATGTTAAGCGAAATTTCAAACGACATTATCGAAGAAGAAAAATCTCAAACTGAAGAAGAAGTTAAAATGAGTGATGAATTAGCTTCATATAGTATTGATGATTTATTAAAACAAGCCGAAGAAGAAACTGAAGAAGTTGAAGATATTGAAGAAGAAATTGAAGAAACATCTGAACTTGAAGAAGAACTAGAAGAAGTTTCAACAGAAGAAGTTGCCAACGAACAAGAAGAGTTTGTTGAAGATGTCGAAATAGACGAAGTTGAGGAAGAGCTTGAAGCAATTGAAGAAGAAACAGAAGCTGACGATGAAGAGCCAAAAACAATTGATGAAACATTAGTTGAAGAAGCTGAAGAAGATGTTGTGGAAGAAATTGAAGAGGAAACTGAAGAAGTTGAAGAACCAACTAAAGACACAAGAAATGAAGAAATTGAATCATTAAAGGCTCAACTTGCTGAATTAAATCGTCAGTTAGAAGAAGCAAGAACTGTTAAAACTGAAGTTGTTAGAATAGACATGACAGAAGAAGAATGTGTTGCCCGTCTTGAAATTTTGGAAGAAAGATTAAAAAGCGTTAAGAAAGACTACAAAACAAACGCAAAAGAATATCGTCCACTTAAAAAAGTGATGAACGATTTGGATCGTTACCAAACTAAATTAAGAAGAAAAGAAGCAGTGGTTGCTAAGAAAAAAGTTGCATTATATGGCGTTAACAACTATGTTGATATCGACAAAGAAAAAGCAGAAAAATTAGCAAACGAACTTGAACTTCTTGATGGTCTTCGTTTAAGTGTTAGTCACTGTGAAGAAGTTATCAATGCAAATAAAGATAGATTCCCTGTGCTTGAACACACAAACCAAATCCTTGAAGATCAAATTGCCCACATTGAAGCAGATATTGCATCAACTCAAGCAACATTAAACAAAATTCGTGAACAAAACGGAAATGGTTCTAACGAATAACAAATAAAAAACGCTCTAAATGAGCGTTTTTTTGTGTCTATCAACAAAACTTCTTTTGGTTAGCCAATTGTTTTCTTGCTTGAATCGACAAAAATACAATAACTAATCATAGCGTTTTTGCTAGACAAAAATTGGTAAATATAGTATTATATATCGTGTAAAATTATATTAAAGTAAAAAAAAGGATTACAAACTATGGGATTATTTTCTTACTTATTTGCTTCTGATAACAAAAGAAGTTTGATGAAGATTGAAAAAGTTATTCAAGCAATTGAAGATAAAAGTGAATATTATAAAGAAATGGGTGATGAGGAATTGCAAGCTCAAACTTCAGCCTTAAAAGAAAGATTGAAAAACGGCGAAACAATGGACGACATTTTAGTTGATGCTTTTGCTGTGGTTAGAGAAGCTGCAACAAGAGTTTTGGGTCAACGTCATTTCCATGTTCAACTTATCGGTGGTGTTGTGTTGCATCAAGGTCGTATTGCCGAAATGAGAACAGGTGAAGGTAAAACTTTAACTGCAACCACCGCCGTTTACCTTAATGCTTTAACTGGCAAAAATGTTCACGTTATCACTGTTAACGAATATTTGGCAACCTATCAAGCGGAAATAATGGGTCGTCTTTACAAATTTTTGGGTTTAACCATTGGCGTTACTCTTTCTGGTCAATCTCCTGAAGAGAAAAAACATGCGTATGAATGCGATATCACTTATGGAACAAACAATGAATTTGGTTTCGACTACCTTCGTGATAACATGCAAGTTGAAAAACGTTATAAAGTTCAACGCGGTCATTCATTTGCTATCGTGGACGAGGTTGACTCAATTTTAATTGATGAAGCAAGAACTCCGCTTATTATTTCAGGTGCTGGTGGAAAAACAAGTGAACTTTATGTGGTCGCAGACAATTTTGTTAAGAGATTGAAAGATGAAGATGTTGACATCGAACAAAAACACAAACAAATTCGTGTAACGGACACAGGTGTTGAAAAAGCTGAAAAATTCTTTAAATTAGAAAACCTTTCAGATATCACAAATCTTGAAATAAATCATCATATTAATAATGCGTTACGTGCAAATTTCATTATGAAAAAAGATATTAACTATATCGTAAAAGATGATGAAATTTTAATCGTTGATGAGTTCACAGGTCGCGTTATGTCCGGTCGTCGTTATAGTGATGGTCTTCACCAAGCAATTGAAGCTAAAGAACATGTTAAAATTAAAGACGAAAACAAAACATTGGCAACGATTACTTTCCAAAACTACTTTAAGTTATATGATAAACTCAGTGGTATGACAGGAACAGCAAAAACTGAAGAAACAGAATTTAATAAAATTTATAATTTAGATGTTGTAACAATTCCAACAAATAAACCAGTTCAAAGAATTGATGAACAAGACATGATTTTCTTCACAGAAGAAGCAAAGTTTAACGCTATCGTGGAAGAAATTAAAGATAAATATGAAAAAGGTCAACCAATTTTGGTTGGTACAGCGTCTGTTGAAAAGTCAGAAAGAATTAGTAGTGATATAAAAAAATTAGGCATTCCACACAACTTGTTGAACGCAAAAAATCATGAATTAGAAAGTCAGATCGTTGCTCAATCTGGTCGTGTTAAAAGTGTTACAATTGCAACAAACATGGCTGGTCGTGGAACGGATATCTTGCTCGGTGGTAACCCAGAATTCTTGGCAAAACAAAAATTGTTAAATGAAAATGTTGAACCTGCAATGCTTGAAAAGTTGGTTGGTTATAAAACTAATTTAACAGAAGAAGAACTTGCTATTAAAGCAAAATATGACCAATATTATAAGGAATTTAAGGCGATAACTGATGAAGAAAAACAAAAAGTTATTGAACTTGGAGGTCTTCATATTTTAGGCACAGAACGCCACGAATCTCGCCGTATCGACAATCAGTTGCGAGGTCGTGCTGGTCGTCAAGGTGACCCTGGTTCTAGCATTTTCTTTATCTCATTAGAAGACGATTTACCTCAACGATTCGGTGAGGATAGAATGAAAAATTGGTTCTCTCTTGCCTTCCGTGGTAATGAAGATATGCCTTTGCAATCTAAACTTCTCACTCGATTCTTTGAAACTGCTCAAAAGAAAGTTGAATCAATGAACTTTGGAATAAGAAAGAATGTTCTTGAATATGATGATGTTTTAAATAAACAACGTCAAATTATTTATGCTGAGCGTGATAAAGTGCTTGATGGTGTTGATATTCATCCGCAAATTGTGGAAATGATGAAAGAATACATTTTCGAACAATGTGCAATTTATTTAGATGAAACAAAACCAAGCTATGAATGGGATTTAGATCCGTTAAATAAAGCATTAGAAAGCAAATTGCTAGAAAAAGACACTAACCTAGTAACAAAAGAATTGGTTGAAGACACAGTGTTGAGCACTGCAAGTCAAATTATTTACGAAAAAATTATTGAAATCTATGAAAAGAAAGTTGAAGAAGTTAAAAAGATTGGTTTTGACTTTGCAATTGCAGAAAGAAGCACTCTTCTTCGTGTTGTTGATAAGTTCTGGACAGACCACATCGATGCAATGAATATTCTAAGAAATGAAATTTCAATTTTAGCATATGGTCAAAAAGATCCTATCGTTGCATATAAAAACGAAGGTTTTGATATGTTTGATAGAATGATTAGTGACATTCGTGAATACACTGCGTCAACATTGTTTAAGATGAAAATTAAAATTAACATTATGCCACAAGCTCCAAAAGGACCTGTTGCTATGGGTGTTTTGAACAAAACTGAAGGAAATAAATCTGCAAGAAATGATAATCATGTTGGAAGAAATGATTTATGCCCTTGCGGAAGCGGTAAGAAATATAAAAACTGTTGTGCATTAAAAGAAAATAGTTAAAATTAAGGCATATACTGCCTTAATTTTTTTCTTTCGTAAATTTAATCAAATATTGGCATATAATTGCTAAATAATGCTTTTTAGAGTATAATATTATCATATGAGTTTAAAACAATATTTAGAAAAAAGAGCTAAATCTAAGTTTAAAAAGAAATTTAAAGTTGGTTTGTGTTTAAGTGGTGGTGGAACAAAAGGTTTTTCATATCTTGGCGCATTTAAAGCCTTTCAGGAGTATGGAATTGAATTTGACATGGTTGCTGGAGCTAGTGCAGGAAGTTTGTTTGGTGCAATTTACGCGTCACAAATGGATATTAGCAAAGTAAAAGATGCCACAAAGGGTATGAAAAGTAGTGATTTTCGTCATTCAAAACTTGGAATTTTACCATCTAGTATGGATAAATTGCATAGCTTGATTGAGCAAGTTTTACCTGTTAAAAAAATTGAAGAGTTAAAAGTGCCATATTATGCTGTTGCAGTTGACCTTAAAACTGGAAAAGAAGTTCATTTTAATTCTGGTAATTTGGCAAGCGTTATAACCGGAAGTTGCGCAATTCCTGGCGTTTTTTTGCCGGTTAAATATAAAAATATGACTCTTGTTGATGGTGGTGTTAAAAATAATATTCCAGCAGATGTTTTAAAAATGAATGGTTGTGATTTTGTTGTTACAATCGACTGTAATGCAAGTCGTGGCGGTGGAACTAATAGCGAAAAACTTTTCACTCAGTTTTCCACAAGTGTTGGAATTATGATGGTGAACAATTCTGTTCGAGGGCTTGAGTTAAGTGACATAATTATTGCACCAGACCTAAGAAAATATAAATCTTTAAGTTTAGAAGGGAAAGAAGAAATGATAAAGGAAGGCTATCGCGCAACTGTTGAGATGATGCCTGAAATTATGAAACTTTTTTCTGGAAAATATAAGAAAAGATAGATGATAACAAAACAAAAGATAAAAAGTTTAATTGTTATTTTTAGTGTTATGTTTGTTTTAACATTAACTTGTGTTTTTCACGCAACAATTCATCCTTTCTTTATTAAATTATTCGCAAATAGATTTGATATTGTTTCAAGCAAAAATAACCTAATGGTGCATTTTATTTCAGTTGGACAAGCCGATGCTTCTGCAATTAATTTGCCGGATGGTAAGGTAATGCTTATTGATACTGGTTGTGAAGACTTAAACACAACATATGTTAACTATATTAAAGAAAATGTTCTTAACTCTAAAATGGATGATTATATTGATTATTTAGTATTATCTCACGCAGATATGGATCATAATGGCGGAACAATTAAGTTACTTCAAAATTTTAAAATTGGAACAGTTTTCCTTCCAAAAGTTGAATCAAACTCTCAGGGTTACACAAAAATTTTAAATTATGTTAAAAATAATTGCAATTATAAAATTTTAAGTGAATTTTTTGAAATAAATACTGAATTATATAAAATAACATTTTTTGAAATTTTAAACGAAACAAACACTAATGATTCTTCTCAAGTTGTTAAGGTTCAAAGCGGAAATAAGAGTTTCTTGTTTATGGGCGATGTGTCATCAACAATTGATAAACTTTATGTTGAAAAATATAAAGAAGATTTAGATGTTGATGTTTTAAAAGTTGCACACCATGGTTCAAATAGTGGAACGAGTGAAGAACTAATAAAAACAACAAGTCCTAAATATGCAGTTATATCTGTCGGGTTTGGAAATAACTATGGTCATCCGGGATATGAAACATTAGAACGATTAAAGCAAAATAATATTAAAATTTTAAGAACTGATGAAAAAGACGATATTTTGTTTGTGGTTGGAAATGACTACGATTTACTGCAAAAGGATGGTGTGTTTTACATTTTCAACCTCAGTTTAGATTATGTAAACATTGTTATCATTGTAGATGGTTTGTTGATTGTTTTAAGTGTTGTGATTATTTTGAAAAAAGAAAAAACAAAGAGATAAATATTAACTAAAATTTAGTTGAATAAATTAATTTGTTTTGGTAAAATCAAAATATGAAATAGTTTGTTGTTTGTTATTAAATAA
>JAZONT010000108.1:0-11144 GCA_045654665.1 Candidatus Onthoplasma sp. | reverse complement strand
GTGTTTAGCATTTAGACACTATAAACAATTAATAAAATTTATATATAATATTTATTTTTTACGCCATTTTTGTAAGATTTTTATTAAAATCTTTCTTTTTTATTATATTTTTTACAAAAAATCTTACTTTTTTCTAATATTTTAATAAATTTTATTAAATATTTATATTTTAAATTTTAAAAACTTTTTCAATATATATTGTAAAATAAAATAAATATGATATAATAAAAACACGTGGGGGTGAATTGGTTTCGACTTGCTTTCCATGATTTGATACGCATGCAGTGTGGTAACACTTTAATAATACGTTCGTATAGCTACGAAATAAAATAAACGCAGAAAACAATAAACTTGCAATGGCTGCTTAGTCGCCTTGCCGTCAGTTTAATGGTACCGATACGTTAAAATCTGGCGTCGATTATCGGTAAAGGTCAAGATTGTTTTCCTAGCCAATCTTGAGCCAAATTTGGGATAGCAAAATTTAAGTGTTAATGTTAGTTAAATTTTGCGAACATAGTCATTAACTAAGCATGTAGTGTATGATTTCCTGACAAGTAAGGACATGGGTTCAAATCCCATCACTTCCACCAACCTCAAGCTATGTTGCAACAACAAAAAAACTCACAAAATGTGAGTTTTTTATTGCTTTAATGAAGTGTGATGTGTGTGGCTTACAACCCATTGCTTCATTTTAATGCCCAACCAAAATGAGTAAATACCTAGTGTTATTATTGTTAATAACAACCATTTTATGTAATTTCCAAAAAGTTGAAAAGCGTTCCCATCAAAACACAACTGTTGTCCATCAATAATGGTATGCTTAGCGTTCCATCTTTCTGCAATGCAAGTTGCCCAAGGAACGCCCAAACCCAATGTAAAAATAATCACTATTACACATAAAATACCTATACCTATTTGACCTAATAAACCACCTGTAAATGTAGATTTCATAACACCCTCCTTTGTTTAATTATATAAATTATAACAATTCAAGTCAAGAATTTTGCATTGCAACATAATCGGTTGTTGCTCCAGCAAATGAAAAAATTTTATTAAAAAAGTAGTTAGAAAATTCTAACTACTTTTTAAATATCTAACATTAATGTTTTTGATTCTTTCATAACTGGTTTTGGTTGTTCGTCAACAGGTTGTTGTGTAACCGCTTTATTTCCTGTTTTAACTAATTGTTTGTTCTTGTTTGCCTGTGCTTTTATTTTTTCATTGTTTCTTTTCACTCTGTCTGCAATTAAACTCTTCATATTTTCTCCTTTTAAGTGACTTAAATATATCAAAAATATATATGTTCGTCAAATAATTTTCGCTTATAAGCTAAAAATATAAACATTCACTATTTTAATTTTCTATCCAAGTCTTTCTTCTTTAAACTCTCACGTTTGTGTGACAGTTTAATTTTATTTTAATTTTCTATCCAAGTCTTTCTTTTTTAAACTCTCACGTTTGTCATATAACTTTTTACCGCGCGCAACTGCGATTTCAACTTTAATATTACTTCCAGAAAAATATGCTTTTGTTGGAACAATTGTTAAATGGTCTTGTTCAACTTTCTTTTTTATTTTGATAATTTCATCTTTATGAAGAAGAAGTTTTCTATCTCGCCTGCTTGTGTCACCACCACGCCCAGCATCAAAAGAATTATCATATTCTTTAATATAAGAATTTCTTAGAAAACATTCACCATTTTTAATAAAACCATATGTGTCCACAATGGAAAAATGACCAGCACGGACAGACTTAATTTCATCGCCTGTTAAAACAATTCCTGCCTCATATGTTTCTAGTAATTCATACTCAAATCTTGCTCTTTTATTTTCAGCCATCAATTTCATAACAATATTATATATAAAAATAAAAAAAAACGCAATCTACTTGCGTTTTCTTTTTGATAATTTTTTGCTTGTTTTCTTTGAAATGGTTTTACTTATTTTTCTTGCGTGTTTTAAACCTTTCTTTTCAGGTTTTTCGTTTTTCTTACTAACATAGTTATGAGATTTTTCAACACCAAATAATGAAAAGTCAATTTGACGAAGTCGTGTGTTTGTTCCCGCCACCACAACATCAACTTTGTCACCTATTGTGAAATGATGATTTGCGCCATGAAGAGTTAATGCCATATCATCGTAAACATATTCATCTTGTGGAAGATAGTCAAGTTTAACAAGACCTTCAATTCCATTTTCAAGTTCAACAAATATTCCAAATTCTTGCACACCAGAAATTGTTCCAGTGAAAGTTTCACCAAGAAATTTACTCATATAAACTGCTTTTTTATAGTCATCAACCTCACGTTCGGCCTCATCAGCATTTCTCTCAGTAACACTTGATTGTTCACTTGCTCGTTCCACAATTGGGGAATATTTAATTTTCAACTCATCCTTTGGAACACCATTTATATATTGCTTAATAATCCTATGAATCATAAGATCTGGATATCTTCTTATTGGACTTGTGAAGTGACAATAAAATTCGCTTGCTAAACCAAAGTGTCCAAGACACGCTGGAGCATATCTTGCCTTCATCATTGAACGAAGAATAAGTTTTGTTAAAGTTCTCTCTTTTGAGGTTCCCTCAATTTTTTCAATAATTTTTTGATAACTCATTGGTTTATCGCCATCAGTTTTAAGAGTGTTTGCAACACCCATATTTTTAAGAAGTTCTGAAATTTGCGCAACTTTTTGTTCATCTGGTTTTTCGTGAACTCGATAAACAAAAGGTATAGCCAAATTAAAGAAAGTTTTTGCAACAACTTCATTGGTTAAAACCATTAAACATTCAATTATTTCATGACTTTCATCTTGAACTCTGTTTTCAATGCTAATAATTTCACCTTGACTATTTTCCAAAATGAAAGGTTCAGGAAGATTAAAGCGAATTTCACCTTGAAGTTTTCTTTTTTCTCTTAGTTTATTGCGAATTTCTTGATAGCACAAAATATCATCATAAACATCGTCATATTTTTCAATTAAAAGTTTATCACCACTTAATATATTTTGAACTTCCGTGTAAGTCATTCTATGCTTGCTTTTAATAACACCTTCCACAATTTGTGAAGATTTAACATTGCAGTTAGCATCTAATTCCATTATAACAGACAAAACAAGTCTATTTTCGCCCTCACTTAACGAACATATCCCATTAGAAATTTCTTTTGGAAGCATTGGAATAACCATGTTAGGAAAATAAACACTTGTTCCACGCTTATAGGCACATTTATCTAAAGCTGAATTCTCCACAACGTAGTTTGAAACATCTGCTATGTGAACAAAAAGTTTATATCCACCATTATTTAATCTTTCAACCGCAATAGCATCATCAAAATCTCTTGCGTCTTCTCCGTCAATTGTTATAACTCTTTGTTCAGTGAAATTAGCACGCTTTTTAAAGTTCCTTAAGTCAACTTTTTGATTAATTGCTCTTGCGCATGATAAAACTTCTGGTTCAAATTCTTCAACAAGATTATATGAACGAATAATTGAAATTTGTTCGGCTTTTGGGGTGTTGGCTCGCCCCAACACTTCAATGATTTTACCACGCATAGTGTTTGTTTCAATTGAATCTAAAAAGATTTCAACCCACACTTTATCGTTATTTCTTGCATTAGCACAGTCATTTTTGAAAACGCGAATTTGTGGCAATTTTTCATCATCTGGGAAAACAACATTTTTATTTTTACCTTCAATAAATGTTCCAACAACATGGGTTGTGTTTCGTGTTAAAATTTTAACAACTCTACCTTCAATTTCTTCATCACTTTTGCGGTTGATTATTTCCACCAAGCAATCATCATTATCAAACGCACCATTTATTGCAAAAGCAGGAATGAAAAAATCCGGATATCCTTCAACTTGCGCAAATCCATAACCCTTTTTGTTCAATATTATTTTTGCTTTAAATAAACCCCTATCTACTGAAATTGAAACTTTTTTATTATCATCTAAAAAAAGTGTTCCATTTTTGATTAGTTCCCAAAGTTGATTTTTAATATCATTGGGGGCATCTTTTGTTACATTTGAAATTTTTTTACTCAACTCATCAATGGTTAAATATATTAACTTATTTTGCCTAATTATTTCAATTAAAAGTGCATCATTAAAATTCATAATAATATTTTATCAAAAAATAACATAAAATAAAACTTTTTTTAACTATATCAAAATATTTTTATTTGATTTTTTCAAATAAAACAATTTTCTTGCGATAAAATGTTACGTTATATGCAAAATAAAAAAAGGCAACACTGCCTTTTAAAATGAATTTTTAATTAATTCTAACACAAAGAATAAAATTGCAAAGAACGCAATTAACCCTAAGCAAATATAAACCATACGGGTAATTCTGCCTTCTCTTGAACCTGATTTGTTTTGAGAATAGTAACTATCTTGATTGCCTGTTATAGCATTGCTTGTTTCACTTCCACCTGTGATTTGCATGAAAACCAATACTATCATAACTAAGCACAATAATGCTAAAATAACCAAACAAATTTTTTCAAAAACAGGAAAACTTTTTGTTATCCATGTTGGAACTGTTCCTAAAAATAAACTCATATTTCCTCCAAATCTAAATGATATTATATCACAAATATTACTTATTGACAAGTTTTTACCATTAATTTCTTACATAAGTTAAATAAATTACAATCGCAAAAAGCAAAATTGCAATAACCAATAAACTTAATTTTTCAAAATTCTTTTGTGTTCCATTATAAATTTTAAAAAATTTCATAATACAAACAAATACCACAGCAATAGCAAGCAACCAAATTGTTGCAAACCAAATTGCTGGCATTGTTTGAATAAAATTAACAAACTGATAATAAGCAGATTTCATAATATCCTCTTATGCTTATTTTATCAAATTTTTAACACCTTGTCAATATTAAAAACAATTTTTACAAGGCAAGATTATTTTAAAATTAAACTATCCCCTTCAAAATATTTATTTGGTTTTAAACCTAAAAGTTCAACAAAGGTAGGTGCAACATCTTTTAGCTCACCTTCTGTTTTCATATCTAAACCACTATTGGCAACAACACAGAAAACAGGATTCGTTGTGTGAGCCATGTGCTGTTCGCCTTTTGCTGTTTTCATTTCTTCAGCATTTCCATGATCAGCTGTTATCATAACAAAATAATGTTTTTTAGCAAACTTAATAACTTTTTTAAGACATTTATCCACAACCTCAATAGCTTTCACTGTTGCAAGATAATTACCCGTGTGCCCTACCATATCTGCATTAGAATAGTTAACAATTATAGCATCATAATTTTTCTTCATAGCCTTTTTAACTTCAACAGTTATTTCTTTTGCTTTCATTTGTGGCGTTTGAGAAAAATCACTAACATTATCACTCGCTATATGAATTCTATCTTCCCCTTTAAACGGTGTTTCTCTTCCTCCATTTAAAAAGTAAGTGACGTGAGCATATTTGGTGCTTTCTCCAATTTTAATTTGAGATAAATTGTTTTTACTCAAATATTCACTCAACGTATTTTTAACAATTTTGTTTGGATACATAACTTTTGTTTTAGTTCCACCAACGTCACTCATGGTAACCAAACCGCATTTTAGTTCTTCACACTTTTTAACAATTTGGCGCAATCTATCTTCACGAAAATTAAAGAAAAGCACACAATCATTTTTATTTACGCTTTTGTAGGTTTTTGATTTAACACTAATCGGTTCAATAAATTGATCATTTAATCCTTTGGCGTGTTGATCTTTTAAATATTGTTCAATATTCGTTATTGTTTTATTTTGCGTAAAACACGCATTAAATGCTTCGTTTGTTCTTTCTTTATGATTTTCCCTATCCATTGCATAAAAACGCCCAGAAACGCTCAAAATCGTGCAATTTTTAATGTTTTTTATTGAGTTCTGTAAAATTCTTAAATATTTTAAACTATCATATGCCCCTGAATCTCGTCCATCAGTTACAAAATGAATGTAAATATTGTTTGCTTTGTCTTTAGCCAAACGCACAATTTCCAAGCAGTGATTTAAATTGCTGTGAATATTTTTATCACTCATAAGACCGAACAAATGAAGATCAGCTTTATTCTTTTTTAAGTTGTTAAGAGCCTGAGTTAAATTTTTATTTTTTGCAAAATCGCCAGAAAAAATGTCGTCACGAATTTGTTTTGCGGTTGAATTTACAACCCTTCCCGCTCCTATTGTTGTGTGACCAACTTCACTTCCACCCATTTCTTCTTCAAACAAGCCTACAGCCTCACCATGAGTTTTAAGAAGTGAATATGGCTGTTGTTTTAATTTATCAAGAGTGGGGGTTTTGGCATTAATAACTGCGTTATATTCTCCTTGTTTTCCCTCTCCGTAACCATCAAGAATAACTAAAATTCCTTTTTTCATCATCCCCCCTTAACAATTTGCATAAAATCATCTAACTTTAAACTAACACCACCCATCAAAAAGCCGTCTGCGATACTTGTTTTAAGTTCCATATGATTAGAAATATTAACACTTCCACCATATAAAACTTTCACTTCAAAACCCTGTTTTTTAGCAGTTTCTTTTATTAATTTTAACGCTTTATTTATTTTAGATATTGTGGGAATTTCGCCGCTTCCAATTGCCCAAATTGGTTCATATGCAAAAATTATATTATTGTTTTCCACAAGAGATAACGCTTTTTCCACTTGCGAAACCACAACACTTAATTTATCTGATTTACTCTCTTCTCCCACACATACAATTGGTGTTATATTATTTTCTTGAGCATACTTAACCTTTTTAGAAACAATTTCATCAGTTTCGCCAATTTCACGTCTTTCACTATGACCTATTATTGAATATTTAGCACCGAATTCATTAAGCATTTTTGCACTAATTTGACCAGTTGATTGCTTGTTTTGACAACTTGCAATATCCTGAGAACCCAAATTTATATTTTTATTTTTAATTTTGAAAAATGGCATATAAACAAAAGGGGGACACAAAATTATTGTGTCCTTAAACTTACCCTTATTACATATCTTATTAACTTTTTGATAAAAGTTTTTGTCGCCATTCATTTTGTAATTTGCAACAAATATCATAAAACCCCTAATTATCTTCAATTAATTCAACACAAGGAAGTGTTTGTCCTTGCAACAACATAAGCGATGCACCGCCACCAGTTGAAATGTGAGAAACCTTTTTAGCAACACCCAAAGATTGAATTGCAGCAATGCTATCTCCACCACCAATAATTGATGTTGATTTGCTTTTTGCAACATATTTTGCAATCTTGTTAGTTCCATGCTTAAATGGTTCATATTCATAAACACCAACAGGTCCATTCCAAACGATAGTGCGAGCTTTTTTAATTTCTTTCTTAAATGCCTTTATAGTTTTTGGACCAATATCCATACCTTGATAATCATCCGCAAAGAACGCACTGTTAAATACTTTTGTTTCAGCATCTTCTCTAAAGTCTTTTGCTCCAACATTATCAATTGGAAGAACGATTTTAACACCTTTTTCTTTTGCTCTATCTAATAACTCTTTTGCAAGATCAACTTTTGAATTGTCAACTAACGACATTCCAATGCTTCCACCAATCGCTTTAATGAAGGTGTAAGCCATACCACCACCAATTAAAATTGTGTTAACTTTATCAAGCAAGTTTTCAATAACGGGTAATTTATCAGAAACCTTAGCACCGCCTAAAATTGCCACAAAAGGTCTTTCAGGTTTGTTTAAAACCTTATCAAACATTCTAAGTTCTTGTTCAACCAAGAAACCACAAACCGCTGGAATATGTTTTGCGATTCCATATGTAGATGCATGTTTTCTGTGCGCTGTTCCAAATGCTTCCAAAACAAAATAGTCTGCAAGTTTTGCTAATTTTTTAGCAAATCCTTCATCATTCTTTTCTTCTTGTGGATAAAACCTAATGTTTTCCAACATAAGAACATCACCATTTTGCATTGAGTCAATCAATTCACTTGTTGACTTATCTAAAACATCTTCCGCAAAAGAAATTGGTTTTTCCATAAGTTGAGAAAGGCGCGCCAAAACAGGACGTAATGACATTTTAGTGTCAACTTGGCCATTTGGGCGACCTAAATGAGAACAAAGAATAACTTTTGCTCCATGCTCAGTTAAATATCTAATAGTTGGCAAGGTTGCCACAATCCTAGTGTCATCAACAATTTTTAATTCGGTGTTGATTGGAACATTATAATCCACACGAACCAAAACTCTTTTTCCAGCAACATCAATATCTCTAATAGTTTTTTTCATCGCTATCTCCAAAAAAATATATTTAACCTAGTATTATTCACAAACATTATACCACAGGTAAATTTATTTTCAAAACTTTTTTAGATGTTTTTATAAAATAAATTTTAATTTTTTTAACACTAAATTAAATTTATTATTTTGAATTATTAAATACATTCAACACTTGCATTTAAAACATTTTCTATTGATGAGTTTTTAATGTAATAAATTATGTTTTTACCAGCTCGGTCACAAGAAACAATATTTAGAGATTTTAAGATTTTCAGTTGATGACTAATTGTTGTTTGATTAATGTCTAAAACATTTGTAATCTCTCCAACATTTAATGGTTTTATAGATAGCAACATTATTATCTTTAAACGAGTGTTATCGCTAAACGCATAGAAAAAATCACTCATATTTTTCAAGTTGTTTTTGCTTGGAAGATATTTTTTTAAATTATATTCATCTCTAACATCAAAATTCATAATAAAATGATAAAACAAAAAGATTTTTAAAGAAAACATTCACAGGATAAAATTTTAGCGAATAAATAATAAAAACCATTTAATTTATTCAAGGAGTGAGAAAATGAATAATAATGCACTTTACATAATTATTGCAATAATCATTTCAATTATTGCACAAGCAACTGACACAAACTTGGTCAGCAACACAACTTTTATTCTTTTATTATTGTTGGCACTTGGAGCATATGGTCAAAACAACAATTCAAGTTGTGGTTGCAATAATGGATGCGGTTGTAATTCTTGCGGAATTCTTGGCCAACAAAGAAGTTTTATTTAAAAAATAATAAATTAAAATAAAAAATTAATATTTTATTCAAAAAACAGCGTTTTTTCGCTGTTTTTTATTAATTTAATGTTAATTGAAATAATTAATTCCCATATTTGTTTTTAATCTTATTAAATTTTCTTTTGCAACTTTTCTTGCCTTCTCTGTTCCAGATTTTAAAATTTCAAAAATTGCTTTTGGATTTTTTTCTAATTCCTTTCTTCTTTCTCTAATTGGAGCTATTAAATCTTGAAGAATATTGTTTAAAAATTTTTTAATTTTCATATCTCCAAGTCCACCACGAGTGTAATGCTCTTTTAATTCATCAAGGCTTTTATATTCAGGCAGGAACTTAACAAAATCTTCAGGTTGACTGAAAACATCAAGATATGTGAACACCGTGTTCCCCTCAACATTTCCCGGATCTTCAATTTTTATATGATTAGGATCGGTATACATTGAAAAAACTTTTTGCTTAATCACTTCCGGCTCATCACTTAAGTAAATACAATTACCCAAACTCTTACTCATTTTTGCACCACCGTCTGTGCCAACAAGTCTAAAGCATTTTTTATCTTCAGGCAAAACTGCTTTCGGCTCTAAAAGAGTTTCACCATATGTGTAATTAAAACTTCTAACAATATCTCTTGTTTGTTCAATCATTGGAAGTTGATCATCACCAACTGGAATTATTGTTGCATTAAAAGCGGTTATATCTGCCGCTTGACTTACTGGATATGTTAAAAAGCCCATCGGTATTGTTCCGCTAAAATCTTTTTGTTTTAATTCTTCTTTAACTGTTGGATTTCTTTCCAATCTTGACAATGTAACTAAATTCATATAATAGAAAGTAAACTCAGTTAATTCACTAACTTCACTTTGAATAAAAAATGTAACTTTGTTTGGATCTAATCCCACAGCCATATAATCTAACATAACTTGCAAAACATTGTCTTTAACTTTTTGAACATTTCCAAAATTGTCAGTTAAAGCTTGCGCATCTGCCACCATAACATAAAACTCATCATAATCACCAATGTTTTGAAGTTGAACCCTTCTTTTTAAACTTCCAACATAATGACCTAAATGCAAATGCCCTGTTGGTCTATCTCCTGTTAATATTATTTTTTTGTTTTCCATTATTATTTTCTCCTTTATTATTATATCAAAATTTAATTTTTATGTCTAATAAAAATTAAAAAACCCGTTGTGCATTTTAACCAAAACATACCAACGGGTTTTAAACTTTAAATTTAATCCTTTAATATGTTTTGCAAATAGAAAAACCCCCATTCACAAAACATAAGTCGTTTGTGAATGTAAACTATTTACGCCACCAAACTAAAGATATAAACATAAAGTCCTCCTTTATTAATCACATGTTAACACCACTAAAATGATTTGTCAATAACTTTTTAAAACTTTTTAAAAGAAAACATTTTGCTAGCAAAAACTTATTTTGTTGTTAGACACAATAAAAAAATCCCGCATTTGCGGGATTTTAAAATTCGATTGTTAATCAGAATCCTTCCATAATCTCTCCTAAATTATTATATGTTTTTCAACTATTATAATTTAACGATTAGAATTAATTATTAAGATTACTTAATAATTTCAGCAACAACACCTGAACCAACTGTTCTACCACCTTCACGGATAGCGAATCTCATACCCTTTTCGATAGCGATTGGGTTGATTAATTCGATTTCCATTGTGATGTTGTCACCTGGCATAACCATTTCAACTCCTTCTGGAAGTTTGATTGAACCAGTAATGTCAGTTGTACGAACGTAGAATTGAGGTCTGTAACCATTGAAGAATGGAGTATGACGACCACCTTCTTCTTTCTTCAAAACGTAAACTTCAGCTTTGAATTGAGTGTGAGGTGTGATAGAACCAGTTTTAGCTAAAACTTGTCCTCTTTCGATTTCAGTTCTTTGGATACCACGAAGTAACAAACCTGCGTTATCACCTGAACGAGCTTCGTCAAGTGATTTACGGAACATTTCGATACCAGTGATAACTACTTTACGAGTTTCTTTAATACCAACTAATTCAACTTCTTCGTTAAGTTTAACAACACCACGTTCAACTCTACCTGTTGCAACA
>JAZONT010000107.1:0-6536 GCA_045654665.1 Candidatus Onthoplasma sp. | reverse complement strand
GTGAATTACAAAACTTACAATTTCAAACGTTATTGAACATTCTGCAACATCATAGTCACCATTGTCCATAACAGAATAAACTTTTAAAGTTAGTTTTATTTTTTTACCAACATCTTCCGGATCAATTGTTTTATTTATTCTTCTTAACTCATAGTGATCGCCAACAATATTCACAAATTCATATTTATTGGCAAAAGTTATGTCTGGATTCCCCCCACTATCTTTTGCTGAAATTGTGTGCTCAACTTGTGTGTTTGCATGTTTTGTTTCAACTCTAAAGTTAGAAGAAACTCCATTTGCTAAATATTGGTTTCCCACATTTTGAGGATAATTTCCAACATTGCTTGCAATAGCAGAACTGTCACTTCCATCTGGCAACACGTACGTTGCTTTAATTTCTGGAAGCATTTTAACATCAATTAAGATTTTTTGACTTGCTATTTTTGTTCCATTTGCCGAATATGCTCTCACTTCAACAGTGTGCATTTTTGAATCATAAGTGTTGCTAATTTGTGTTAACACAATAATTCTGCTTGGATCTTTTCCTTCTTCTGCATATAACTTAATACCCTTACCATCTTTTGAAGGATCTGCTTTCAATGTTAACGCGTTGCCATCTTCATCAATTTGGATGAACACAATTTCTTGATCCCCTGTGATGTCACTAATTTCTAAATAATCATAATAACCATTGTTTGGAACGATATCTATGTATATTTTACCAAAATTGTTAGGTTTTAAAATATTGAACATTTCCAACTTTCCACTATTGTTAACAAAATAGTTTTTGATTTCAATTTTGTTGATTCTTTGTGGAAGAATTGAATATTGAACCGAGCCATATTTTAAATCTGATATTTTGTATTGAAGTGTTAAATTTAATTCAGTGGCAATTTCAACATCACCAAATTCTATTCTAAACTTGATTGTTTGAACTTCGTTTTCGTATGTATCCATATCATAAATACAAATTTTAAATATTCCAACAACAGTGACTGATTGTTTAATATTGTAAATAACATAATCGTCATCTTCAACATCCTTTTCAAAAACAAAACCACTATTAGAAGTTATTGGAATTAAATTGTCGAATATTTCTACTTTCTCATCAATTTTATGATCTGTTGTTAAATAAGCATTAACAAAAACTTCATCGTTTGGATAAACAATTGCATCATCATAACTGAACACGCAATTTGAAACACCTTGAATTGTTGAAAGTGTAAATATTTTAGCCTTGCTTGTGTATTCCTCTAAGTTAGATGAAGGAGTTATTGTAATAGTGAAATAGCCCAATTCTAACTGTTTATCAACTGAAATCATGAATGGAGTTTTGTCATCAATGTCAATCTCTCCACCATTATTTAAAGATTTACCACTTATGCGAAGATAATCATTAATATTTATATCTGGATCACTAGTATTTGCTTTGATATATTCAACTTTCACATTTAAATTTAAATTAGATTTTGTTATATATTCATACTTTTTATAAATATAAATTGGATCGGTTACACTTCCACTTGTTAAAGCATAGAATTGTTTCGTTCTGCCCTTTTGAATGTTGACTGAATCACCAATATCTCCATTAATATCACCCAACCTTGAACTAATAACAAATTCATCACCAATCGGGTAATCAACAACCACCTTAATTGTTCTTAAACTTTCATCTCCAGCATTTGGATTTAACATTGAACTGAACACCAATTCACATTCACCAATGTTATTTATTATTAATTTTCCATCATATGTTATGTCAACAATATTTGTGTTTGTTGATCGAACATTAACAACAACTTGACCCAAATTGTTTGGAGTTGCAGTTATGTCTAACCAATCTAAAACATATGTGCTTCTATTTTTCTCATTTCTTAAATTGATTAATGTTTCATTTGAAATATCTTTTGCAATTGAAAAATCATAATACTCTAGAACAAGAGTTCTTTCTAAACCTTCTACTGGCTCTCCTTCTTTATCCTTAATTTGCTTATTTTCTTTAACCTTAACATCAATGCTATCTGGTGCCAAATCGAAAATTGGAAGAGAATTTGAACTACCAACTTGATCTGTTGTTACAAATATATATCCACCATTTATGCTATCATTCCACCACCAAAAATATTTTTGCGGATTTGAATTAGATGCAATGGTGAAATTTGAACCATCATGATAACTTCCTTGAACCAAAGTTGTTGATCCAACATCTGTTTTTAAATTCAGTGAATAAACGATATTATAATAAGAATTTTCATTGTTTAAAACACATAAATTATTTCCACTATCAATGGTTTCATATTTAACATTTCCTTCAAGTTTTCCAATAAAATATGAATTATATAAAACAGATCTATTTAAATCGGTTGAAGTAAGTAAACCACCATTGTTATTTGTTGATTTCAAATAAGCATTAACACTTGAATTTATAATGAATAATCTTCCGGTTAAATCTGTTATTGTTGTTGAACTTGAACTATTTGCCAATCCAACAATTCCGCCAACATAATCGTTTGCATTGATGTCCGCAGTATTATCAACAACATTTTTTGGATCAGTTTTTAACAAAGCATAGTTCCAGTTATAACTCATAACTGAACAGAACACAAATCTTCCAGCATTAGATACCCCCGCAATTCCACCAACATTATTCTTAGCATCAATTGAAAAAGATTTATATGCTTCACTTAAAATTTGATAATCACAATTATAATAAACACCATTAGTGTCTTTACCAACAATTCCACCAGCATTATTGTTCGCTTGAATTGTTGATGCAGATTTAACATTAAAAATTGCATTGTCTACATTTAAACTATCAACACCTGTGATATTAAATGCATCTGCATTTCCTGAAATGTTCAAACTTGCATTATTTTCACTTTGAACATTTTCACCAATAACACCGCCAACATTGTTTGTGCTTGATGCGATTATTGTTGCTTGAACAAATGCATTTTTAATAGTTCCAATTGTAGTATCGTATGTGTTTAAACCAACAACACCACCAATTGCAGAGTTTTCTGTTAAAGTTGAATTAATAGTTAGAACTGATAATGAATTTTGTCTACCACTGGCAACATTCAAAATAATTTGATTTGCTCCACCTGCAACATCTTCTGTTTCACAACCAATAATTGATGACATGTTTTTTCCAACTAATCCACCGAAGTAAACAGTTGCTCCGCCACCAATAGTTATGTTTCCATCAACGCCAATACCTGAAGTGTATTCTAATGTTCCTTTGTTTTCACCAACAAGTCCACCAAAATAGTATGTTCCACTTTCAAGAATTACATTTGCTCCATAAACATCAACACCAACATTTGTTAATGTTCCGGTGTTTTCATCAAACACACCAAGATTTGACTTTTCCACTTTTCCACTATAAGCATAATTAACAACAAACTTAATGTTACTCATTGTTCCAGAAAAGTTTTCAAATAAGTTTGGCATGGTATTATCCAAATAAATACCATCAAGAGTGTAAACTACGTTTTCGTCATCAGTTTTTAAATGTCCCTTAAAGCCTGAAATGACTTGAATAACTCTATCATCTTTCACAATATCCAAACTCAAATTTGTTTTAAGTTGCCAATAAGTGTTTTCTGATTTAAAATCTTCTGCGTCATCCATGCTCCAGAAATCATCTGCATTATTAATTAAATAAGGAGTTTCTTCCGTTCCATCACTTAAATAAATATTTACTACAAAGTAAGCATTTAAATATCTATCCTTATGTTTAGGATCATTAGGATCAGCAAAGTTCTTAATAAAAGATGAAGGGTCATTATAACCATTTTTATCGTTTGTTACGGTAACATCAAGAACATCTTTTGCAAACACAATAAGCTTAAATAATTGTTTATCCTCAACTTTTTTAACGGTTATTGTTGATGTTTCTTGATTCACATCAAAATATTCAATTGCTCTATACGCACTTCCATCTTTATCTGCCACTTGAATAATAATTTCTTCGTTTGACACCCAACCTAATTCTGATAAATTATTTGCTTTAACTTCATATGTCTCACCAGCTTTGAGATTAATATAAACTTCTTTGTCTGTTGAATAAACTTCACTTTGAATTTCAATTTTTTCGGTTAAAATTGGTGTTTCTAAAGTAAACACACATTGCAATTCAAACACCTTGTCGAACTGATAAATATGAGCTTTAACAATTTTTATTGAGTTACCACTTAAGGACGGATCAACATCAAACTCCAAAGAGCAAGATTCGTCAACAACTTCTGTGACTAAAACCCCTTTTCTGTTATATCCATCTGTTAATTCTTCACCATCTAAACTCCAGTTTATTTTTGTGGCAGTGGTCACATAGTCTAGCAATGCTTTATCAACATCAATTGTTAAAGTTTCCTTTGCCAAGTGATTATAGTAAACACTTAGGAATCTTTTTGGATAAACAACCCGGCTTTTAATATTAATTGACAAATCTTCTTGTGTTATTTCTTCATATATAAAGAAACTTATATTAACAGCTGGATAGTCATAATCTGTGTCAATTTCATCTAGTTGCGTAACAATATCAACAAACCTTTTTGTGTAAACTGTTATTGTTAAATACACATATTGAGGCTTATCTTCAATAAATGTTCCTTTTTCAAATTGCAACAAAGCATTATTAAATGATATACCATCATGAACACTATTGAAATAATCACTAGCATTTGCAACTTCTGTAACATTTTTTCCACCATCTGTTGAAGTTCCAACTTTATATGTGAAACCATAACCTAAAATTATATTAGAACTCAACACTTCTTGATTAATATTAACAGAAACATCTAACTCTTGACCTTTTGCAACTATATAATCAGCGATATAATCTCCGTAAATGTAAGATTCTTCAAGCTTATTTGAAAAAGCAAGTTTGTTTGTTTCAAGATCAACATTTTCCAATGAAACACTATCTAATCCATTATAAACCACACATATCACTCTTGCTTTAACATTTTCTTCTTGTGAAAAAACTATTTCATAAGTTCCAATATCGGTGTTTTTATTATAAACAAGACCAACGACATCACTAGGCAAAGATTTATACTCATAAACAAAAGAATAAGATGGTTGAACTTCTTCAAGTGAGTCCCTATCTATTCCTTTATTATTTAGAAGTAAAGGATTGATTTTTGCACCCTCTAAAGCGTTAATTGAAACATTTAATTTAACATTATTTAAAAGAGCACCACTAACATCCAAAATGGAATTTTGTTTAATTGTAACAAATGTTGTGAATTCTTCAGCTGAATCAATTCCTTTTGTTCTATCTAAATAAACGTAATCAATTATATCTTTCAACTCATAGTTTAAGCCGTTATTTTCGGTTAAATAGCCAGCTTGAATTTCCATTGAGGCAATTCCTTTCAACCTGTTGAAATCTAATGTGTTGGAAACCTTTCTTAAATCTTCCCAAAAGTCAATTGTTGAATTATTTATTGTTTCAACATCAAAATTAAAGTTTGTTGGTTCACTTTCTCCACCACCAACAACATATTTGATATATAAATCATCATCTTTCGTAAAAGGTTCAGACACCATTTTATTTAAACTTTTAATATAGTTAAATTTTAATGGTCCGTCAACAGTGTTAATTAAGAAAGAAAATTTTGTTGTGTTAATTTTATTTTGAATTGAACCCTTATTTTCTTCAATATAGTCAATGTCACTTTCACTTATTGATGAGTTATCCACAACAATATCATCAAGTTCCACATTTGATTCGGTAAGAATTGAAGCATCAACAACAATTTGCATATTCATCAAGTCTGGATGAACTAATTCCCCAATGTTTGTAACCGGCTCAAATTCAAACAATGCACCTAACGATGTTCCATCTTTATAGTAATCAAATATATCAATTGGTTCACTTGTTAAAATCTCTTTGCCATTTTTCTTAGTTAAAATTTTATCCGCTTTCATGTGAGTTTTAACTTTTGCTGTAATTGTTACAGGATAAATATCACCAACATAGGTTTTGGGGTTAAGAGTAACATTAATGTCAACAAAATCACCACTGCGACCATAACCTGTTAAAACAATGTCATTGTTAGAATCTGGAAAAGCTGAAGCATAAATGTGGTTTTCTGTTGTTGCAACAACTTGATACAAATCAAAAAAGTTTGTTGTGTTCATTGGCGTTGCGCCTAGAACTGGATCAATATAGTCTATTGTTAATTTGCAAGTCTTCAGTTTGTCGGCATTTGAAATTAATTCAATATTGTTAATATCTGAAAAATTTTCACATTTAACTTCAACATTGTCTTGATTAAGGATTTTCTTAAAGTGAACATAAATAGGTTTGATTAAGTATTTATCTTGTTCAGTTTCCAAGTCTTCATAATCATATCCATCAAGATATGTAACAGGATAAATTTGAATTTTGTTTGCCGCATATGTTTCTGTTGCATTAGGCTCAACCTCAAAACCAACAAACACCTCATCTAATCCATCAACATTTTCAAGTTTTATCGGTGTAATACCTTGGTAATCGTTCCAATTATAATTTTGCTTGAATTTGA
>JAZONT010000106.1:0-3618 GCA_045654665.1 Candidatus Onthoplasma sp. | reverse complement strand
AACTCAACTAAAAATCATGAAAAATTAATTTAAAATGCAAATTTTTCTCTATAAAATAGATTTTTTATGGATTTTATTAAAATTAAAAAATAAAAAAGAAAATGCATTTATTTACATTTTCAATTATTAATTTAATTTTTTATTGAATTATCTTTTCAATTTCTGTTTCAAAAAATTTAAAAGCTGGATTGTTATATTCAGGTGCCACTGTAAAGCGCATGTTTTCTTTTGTGGTTGGATGAGTGAAAGTTAACTCATAAGCCCACAACGCAAGGTTTCCACCATGCTCTTTATCACCATACTTAAAGTCCCCAAAAATTGGGCAATTAAGTTGAGCAGACATTTGAACACGAATTTGATGACTTCTACCAGTAACTAAATTCACATCGATTAAACTAAACTTATCTTTTGATGCAACAACCTCATAATCTAAAATTGCTTCCTTGCTTCCACTTTCTAGTTTTGGTGCAATTTTTACAGTGTTTGTTTTTTCATCCTTTTTAAGATATGTAATAAGTCTATTTGTTGCAAGTTGAGGACGACCATTAACAACACACAAATAATGTTTTTTCAACTTTTTATCTTGAAGTTCTTTGCTAAGCCTGCTTGCAGCCTTGCTTGTTTTTGCAAACACCATAACCCCACCAGTTGGACGATCAAGACGATGAACTAAACCTAAGAAAACATTACCTGGTTTATTATCTCTTTTCTTTAAGAATTCTTTTATTATAGTTAACATGTCTGGATCTTTACTTTCGTCTTCTTGCACAGAAATATTATGTGGCTTTATCACCACAATCACATGATTATCTTCGTAAATAATTTTTGGTTCTAGCATTTTTTATCCTTTATTCAAATATTTTTATAGCACTACACCCACAAGGAAGAATAATTCCATCTTCTTCTGTTGGAAGACCAACTTCATAAGCAGATGTTTTTCCACCTTTTATCGTTGCATTCAATATGTTTGCCATAACAGTTGGTTGCAAACCTGTTGTGTATGAATTAATTAAAACAAACAAAGGTTTTTCACTTAACACTGTGCCGCATAAACGCACAAATTCAAAAATGTTTTCTTCAATCTTCCAAGTTTCACCTTTTGGTCCTCTTCCAAATGAAGGCGGATCCATAATGATTGCATCATATGTGTTTCCACGGCGAATTTCACGTTCAACAAACTTCTGGCAATCATCTAAAATATATCTAATATTATCAATATCGTTCAACCCAGCATTAATTTTTGCAATATCAATCATACTCTTTGCTGCATCAACGTGAGTCACTTTTGCGCCGGCTTTAGCACAAGCAACACTTGCCCCGCCCGTGTATGCAAACAAGTTTAAAACCTTAATTTCACGCTTTGAGTTTTTGATTAAATCGGTCATAATATCCCAATTCACAGCTTGTTCAGGAAACAAACAAATATGTTTAAAACTCATTGGTTCAATATGGAATTTTAAGTTTTTTCGCTTAATCACAAAATTCTTTGGCATTTTAGGATTAAGTTTCCATTCGCCAGATTTATTTTCTGTTCTTTTATAACAAGCATCAACTTTTGTTGATAGTTTTTTATCTGTGTTCCAAATCACTTGTGGATCTGGGCGCAAAAAAGTGTATCCACCAATGCGTTCCATTTTTTCGCCGTTTGCGGTGGACAACACTACATAATCTTTCCAATCAGTTGCAATTTTCATTAGTAAACGTCTAAAATCCTTTTCATGTCTATTATATCAGCACTTGAAATAATTTTCAATGGCTTTCCGTTATCTTTTCCATCTTTTGTTATTAAAATTATCAAAAGTTTGCGGTTATTTTCAAAGAAATTCATGGCACCGTCTATTGTTAGTTTTTGGTCTGCCAACATAAAATAGTAATCATCGCCCATATGTGGCAACACTTCACCAACAGTTGTTTCTTGAATAAAGTTTTCAAGATTAACACCTTCACCAACTTTTTCACCCAAAACATTAATAAGTTTTCTACCATTCAAAATTCCAAAAAGTTTTTCTCCATTATAGGTTGGAAGATTTGAATAACCAGTTCTATAAATTAGTTCCATTGCATGAGAAAGCTTCATATCATGGTTTATTGTTATAACTTCTTTGTTGCCAACCATATCAACAGCAAGCGGTGGTTCAGTTATAAGTTCAGCCAATCGTTCTATATTTTCAACAATATCGTCATGAGGTTCAGCGATTATAAATTTATGATTTCCTTGGTGGATGATTGCATTCCTTAATCTTCCATAATCAATCAAATCATCCTCATATTTTCTAACAACCGAATTTAAAACAACACTACGACGCACAACATCACTAAAAGACATACTGCGTTTAAATCCATAAATTGAACGTAAGCCATAATCAATGTTGTTATATGCTGTTAAAAATCTTTCTGCATTACTATTTTTCATATTCACCCCTTATTGTGATTAACAACAAACAAATTTTCATAATAAAATTGTTTTCTTTTGTTATTATAGCATAATATGCTAGATATTACAAATTTTTTTATAAAATTTTTTTAACCTATTGAAATTGTGAAATTTGTATGATAAAATAGTTTTTATGAAAGAAGATAAAAAATATCTCACCAATCCAGATTATGACCTTTTGGGCGAAACTCTTTTAACAATGCCTGATTTTAACAATGAAGAACATGAGTTAAGTTATGAAATTAAAAGCAAAGTTTATCACTGTTCTAATGAAAGATTAAATGCCTATTTTAAAGATTTAAAATTAAAAGATTCAAGAGTTGCCACCGTTGGTTCAAGTGGCGACCAAGTTTTAAATGCAATTTTCTATGGAGCAAAAGATATAACCCTTATTGATGCTAATATTTTCACTAAAGCATATTACGAATACAAAGTTGCAATGATTAAAAACTTAGACTTTAAAACATTTAAATTTCATCTTGGAATGTTTTCAATGTTTAATTGGAAAATTTATTCAAAAATTAGCCACGATTTAAGTCGCAAAACCAAACAGTTCTTTGATGAACTTATGCTAAACCAAGATGATAATGGACATGATTATGACGAAGGTTATTTAACAGATTCTTTAATAAGGAACAATCTTTTCCATACCCCTTGTCAAGAACACGACACCACTGAAGAAAATTTATTTTATAATAATGAAAAAGATTATCTAAAACTAAAACAACTTTTAATTGAAAACAATTTTAAATTAACCATATTAAATGCAGAATTAAAAGAATTTCCTTCCAAACTTAAAGGTGAATTTGATTACATTTTCTTATCTAATATATATGAATATGTTGATGAAGAACTTATAACTAGCGTTGTTCATAAATTATATAAAAAACTTAAAGTTGGTGGACTTATTCAGTACCACTACGAATTTAATGCATTTAACCCTTTGAAAAATTTAATAACCAAAGCCGCTTATTTTAAAACATTGCAAAAACCTAAAGATTATTATTTTGAAAAACAACATATAGTTTATTTTATAGAAAAGAAAGAAAATGAAAATTTGTTGGAATTAAACAATTAATTTTAAAAAAACACTTGTAATTTTTTAAACTTTATAATATAATACAATTAAGTTGTGCTAGGTGGGGAGCTAGTGGTGCCCTGAACCCAGAATCCACTACACTGGG
>JAZONT010000105.1:0-13159 GCA_045654665.1 Candidatus Onthoplasma sp. | reverse complement strand
ATTTGCTAACAACATAGATTTCCGCCTTAATTTCCGCAAGTGGTTGAACGCTTACCTTTACGCCATCAGCATTAATATTAAATGGTAAAACTAAAATGTCGCCAGCATTTACATAATCTCCAACCTTAACATTTGTTGTTCCTGTTACTATTTTAATTTCTTTAATTATTCCAGAATGTTTGGCGGCTATTGGCTGAAATTCGCCTTCGCCATAAACAAGTTTTTCGCTAAGGTTTATTATTATTGCAGTTCCTTCTCGAATTACAGACACTTGAGCAATTCTGTCATATTTATTTAGTAAGATTTCTTCAATCTCTTCACTTGTTTGATGATTTATTTTTCCTTTTCTTATGCCGTTTTCACTAAGAACGGTTATTATGTCATTAACACTTAAATCTTTAGTTCCATAAACTTGAATTTGCCAAGTGTAGTTACTAGCAAAAAGGTAAAACAAAACACCAACAAAACAACCTAAAATAACACCTAAGTTGTTTAATAAAATTTGTGAAATTTGTTTAAATTTACTTAAAGTTTCTTTAACTTTAAAATTTGCAATATATCTCTTAACTTTCTTATGGTCTTTATCTAATATTTCAAAAGAAACTTTGTTATGTGCGGTTCTTTCAATATTGGTCAAAGTTATCTTTTTAAAATGAAGTGTTTTTAATAAATTATCTATGTTATAGCCATTAAGTTCAATTTTCATAGTGTTTCCACCTTAACAATTTCACCTGATATAACACAAGTGGAAGTGTCTAAATATTTAACCTTTAAACCATTCCCACTAACCACCAATAACTTCTTTTTAAGTTGAAATTGCATTTCGTTTTCGCCCAAACCTACAACCGATTTAATTCCTTCCACATAGACACTGTTTCCACCAAGATTAACAACACGAAAACTTGCGCTAGTTCCAACTTCCCCCATTAACTTTTCAATTTCACTTATTAAACTCATATATGAATATATGAAAAAGCAAAGAAAAAAAGACATTATTTGTCTTTTAATTAAAATTATATTTCTTGTATTAAATATCTAAAATTGTGGCAATATTCTCGCCAACAAAATTTGTAATCTTGCTTAAATATTAATTCAACATCTCTAAACGTTTTATCAACACAACTATTTTCTTTAATTTTATTCCAAACTAAAGGTTTATTTGTGATTATGTAATCATCATTTGAAATGCAAAAATCTTTATATAACGCATTATTACCTTCCCTTTTTATGTTCCAATAATTGCTCTCATTTGTCAATAGTATTGCATATCCTTTTACAAATTTTTTTAATCTTTTATTATAGTTATATGTTACATCATCTTTGTATTTCAGTTTTTCAATTCGAAAAATATCATACAAGAAATCAAATCTTCCTAAATCTGTTGCACCATGATTTAATAATTGAATATCCAAGTCTTCAAAGTAAATGTTTCGTGTTTTATATTTTAGTTCTATAGCACAAAAATTGCCATCTTCGTCCAAAACAACTATATCTGTGTAAAATCTTTTTGTCTTTTTATTATTTCTTTTATAACATGTAGTCATTTCCAAGCAAACGTCATACTGAGGATATTTCAATTTGATTTGCCATGCCATGTCAAATTGAAATTGAGCCTCACTTTGAAAAACTTTACCATTAGATGACATATCATTAATAATCTGATTTATATCAATATTCATTTGTTTCCTTTTATAAAAATACTATTTTTTCATTTGAGTTTCACAATAAGTTTCATAATCGGTTTCTTTATCGTATTCAAGAGTTGAGTTAATGCGGATAATGCGGTTTGCAACGGTTGAGATGATTTCTTCATCGTGTGTTGAGAAAATCATGCAACCTTCAAATCTTTCCATACCTTTGTTTAGTGCTGTGATAGATTCCAAATCTAAGTGGTTGGTTGGCTCATCAAGAAGCAAGAAGTTTCCGCTTTGAAGCATCATGCGGGCTAACATACATCTAACCTTTTCACCACCTGACAAAACTTTTGCTTGTTTTTCCGCTTCTTCCGCTGGGAATAACATTCTACCCAACCAAGATCTTAAGAAAGTTGAATCTGTTTCTTTTGTGTATTGTCCAATCCAATCAACAAGATTTAAATCGCAACCTTCAAAGAAATCGTTATTGTTTTGTGGAAGATATGTTGTTGTTATTGTTTTACCCCATTTCACTTCGCCTTTGTAGTCCGTATCTTTACCAGATAAAATATCGAAAAGCGCAGTAACAACATTACTATTGTCACTCATGATTGCAATTTTGTTATCAGGGCGCACTGTGAAAGAAACATTTTCAAACAAACCTTTCTTTGTTAGGTTGTTTACGAATAAAATGTCGTTACCAATTCTTTGCTCAAATTTCCAATCAATAAATGGATATTTTCGGCTACTTGGCTTAATATCTTCAATGGTGAGACGTTCTAACTCTTTCTTTCTTGAAGTTGCTTGTTTACTCTTACTTGCATTTGCGGCAAAGCGTGCAATAAATTCTTGCAATTCTTTTGCTCTTTGCTCGGCTTTTTTGTTTTGGTCTTTTTGTTGTTTTAATGCCAATTGACTGCTTTCATACCAGAAATCGTAGTTGCCTAAGAAAAGGTTGATTTTGCCATAGTCAATATCGCAAATGTGAGTGCAAACCTTATTCAAGAAGTGACGGTTATGGCTGACAATTATGATAGTGTTTTCAAAGTTGAGAATAAAATCTTCAAGCCAACGAATTGTTTTAACATCTAGGTTGTTTGTTGGTTCGTCCAAAATTAAGTTGTCTGGATTTGAAAACAATGCTTGAGCAAGCAAAACTTTCACTTTAATTTTGCTATCAACATTTCCCATTAGTTCATAATGAAGGTTGCTTGGAATATCAAGAGAATTAAGTAAACTTTCGGCATTTGCTTCCGCATTATAACCATCAAGTTCCATGAATTCTGTTTCTAAATCGCCTAAACGAATTCCGTCTTCTTCTGTGAAATCGGTTTTAGCAAAATACATTTCACGCTCATCCATAATTTCAACCAAACGCTTATGCCCCATAAGAACAGTTCTTAAAACGGTTTGATCGTTATATTTTTCTTGGTTTTGCTCCAAAACTGACAATCTTTCTTTTGCTGGAATTGTAACGTCACCACGATTTGGCTCTAATTCACCACTTAAAACCTTCATAAAGGTTGATTTTCCCGCGCCATTTGCACCAATCACGCCATAACAGTTGCCCTTTGTGAATTTTAAATTTACTTCATCGAAAAGTTTTCTACTTCCAAATTGCACTGCAACATTATTAACTGATATCATTTATTTTACTCCTTTTAGTATACATTTTAATATTTCTCATATAAAATAGCATATTAAAAATAATTTTGCAACCCTAAAGGCGCAAAACTTTTCTTTTTATTCTTCTGTTTCTGTGTCTATTAAAATTCGTTCCTTATCTTTTAAAAATTTGAACCATTTTGTGTTGTAAATAATCAAGCACACAACAACCATTGCAAATGAAATCAAGAAACCTGCAAGAATATCGCTTAGATAGTGAACCCCTAAATAAATTCTAGAAAATCCCATTGCAAGAATTATCACTGAAAACAATGAAATCAATGCTATTTTAAGTGGTTTATTTTTAAGTGTTTTCCAAACAAAATGAATTACTAAGGCAAAAAACGCAAGCGTCATCATTGCATGACCTGAAGGGAAACTAAAACCAGTTTCGGCAATAATCATCAAATGTTCAGGTCTAACCCTTCTCACAATTTGTTTAATAACAAAATTTGAAATGCAAACTATGGCAAATGTTCCAGCATAGAATGCACTCATTCTTTTATTTTTCATCACAAACCAGATTAAAACAACACCAATTATGGCTAAAACCGCCAAAGTGTAAAACGAGCCTAGATGCGTGAAAATTTTGAAAAAAACTGTCCAAAATTTATTGCGATTATTCGCAACAACAACATTAAACTCATCAATTTTAAAAGTGTGGTCACACATCACTAAAATTGCAATTGCAAGAAAACCTAAAACCGCAACACTAGCAAGCGATAACCATGTTATTAAACTCTTGTTTACTTTCTTTTGCATAAATTTCTCCTAACACTGTTTTCATTATACATTAAATGCTGATAAAAAACAAACAAAAAAGCCCTATTTTTAGGGATTTTAAATTATCTATTAATAAATCTTCTAATGTCATCAAATGTTTCACATTCAGTGTGTTGAGTGAAATAAACAAGACATGCCATTGCGCTTACTTCCATTAACACTTCAAGAGCAACGGAAACAATGTCTTTAGTTGAGATTTCTTGTTTTTGAAGTTTTAGAAGATTGCTTTCAATTTTGTTTACAATTTCTTCAACAGAAAGTGACAAATCAACACAATAAGTTGCATATTTAATGCTTTCAGTTAACTTTTCAATTTTGAAAGGTTCACGCATATTGTCAACATTTGTTACAACCATTGGATTTGTTTCAACAGTTTCATAAGTTGTGAAACGCTTTCCACAAACTAAACATTCTCTTCTTCTTCTAATGCTAGTGTCCTTAAGATAACGGCTATCAACTACTTTACTATCGATATTACCACAAAAAATACAACGCATATTAACTCCTTTGATTAAATTTAGTTTTGCTTACACTAAAAAATCATATATTGTTATTATGGCACAAATCGACAAAAAAACCAAACAAATTTCACAACTTTTTAAAAATTATTTTTTATTGTTTGGTTCAATATTTTGAGTTATGTATTTATTTTTACCACTATCTTTAGGGTTTCGCCTATCTCTATGGTCATGTTCATCAATGTAGAGTTCCACAAGGATTACATCCACCCCAATTTTGCAAACGCAGTCAAATGGAATAAAAATATCTTTCCCTCCCTTAAAAAGTCCCCAAAAACCTTGATTTGGCTGAGGAACAACAAAACCTAACGCTTTGGCGCAAACCACATCAAAAATAATGTCTGTGATATGCCCCAAACATTTTCCGTCCACCGTATTAATCACTTGCTTGGCTTTAAGTTCCAAGAAAGAAGCTTCCATATTTTAAAATATGCCAACTTTCGCCAAATGTTGATAAAATGCAAGAAAAAAGTCAAACCGAAGTTTGACTTAACCTAGATTTATTAATAAGCCGAAGAATAATCCAACAAATGCAAAAATAAGACCTATTGATAACACAATGCTTAAAATTCCAACAATTAAATCTGTTTTAGGGCTAGTTCCTGCTATTTTTTTATCTTTAATTTGTTGTTTTTCTTCATCTGTTAGTTCTTCACCTTTTATCAACTCTTTAGTGTTTTCAACAACCACATCTTCAATTTTATTTGCGATTTTCATTTTAGCTCTATGACGCAAAGCAACAATTCCTGTAATCATAAAATCTGATGGAATTTTACAAATGCTTCCAAGTGCAATAACTATTAAGAAAAATTTCCATCCCCAATGCTGTATTTCAAACACACCCCACAAAGCCAAAAGAGGAATTGCAGAGAAAAGCACAAGGTTCAATAAATGACCAAACAAGCCATATCTTTTTGTTTCTTCGTGATATTTTTGTTCTTCTTTGCTATATTTATTTTTAAAATTAAAAAGATTTCCAAACCACTTTAAAAATTTCATAACTGCTCCTATATTTTTATTATATCATAAAATTTTTAAAATTCATAATGTTTTTACCTAATTTAACAAAGAAAAAAGCCAAACCAAAGTTTGACTTTTTATTCTTAATTCAAATATAACCCAATGTCCTTAAGGGTAAGTTTTGCTTTCTTTACAAGTGGTTTTGCGGTTGCTGTTCTACTTGAAATTGCAATTTCATTAACATCAACTGCATGAAGACTATCTTTTGTTTCCAACACAACTTCACCTGTAATTATTGGTGAAATAATTCCAAAGATTGTTTCTTTTCCACTTGTGATTTTAAGACCTTTTCTGTTTCTTGCACTAACAGGAATTTCATTTAAACTGAATTTCTTAGCATTACCTTCAGGTGTTACAACAAGCACTCTATCAAGAGTGTTAACCTGACTTGCGAACAACACTTTTTCTTTTTCGTTTAAATTCATTCCAATAACGCCACCGCTATTTCGTTTTGTTACTGGTGCGGTTTTAAATTCGCAGTTTACCGCCATACCATCGGTTGAAACCATGAGAACACTAGGAAGGTTATCATTAATTTGAACACCAACAACACGGTCAAAATCTTTAAGTTTAAGAGCTATGCTTCCACTCTTAAGTCCGTTAAATTCGCTTGTTTCACAACGCTTAATATAGCCATCTTGAGTGTAGAACAAGAGTTCTGGATTAGAAAGCATATCTTGTTCATCAAATAAAGCAACAATCTTTTCTTTTGTTTCCGCGTTCGTAATTGCACTAAGCGCAGTTCCCTTTGCACTAAATTTAGCGGTTGGAATATCTCTAACATTTAATTTAAAGAAATTACCAAAGTTCGTGAACAAACATACCGCACTATTTGTGCTTGTGTGTGCTGTGAATTTATGCAATGCATTAATATTATCATAACTATAAGTTGGGCTTGCATTTTGAACTTGCTTCATGTCAATTTGTTTGAGTCTGAGTCCATCATTGGTTACCGCCACCACACAAGGATTATCAAGCAGTTTTTCAATTGGTGTGATATCGTAAGTTTCGAATGTATCAACAATCTTAGTTTTACGGTCTTGCGCATACTTTTCTTTAATTGCTGTCATTTCCTTCTTGATAACTTTATATTGTTTGCTTTGACTAGCAAGAATTGCTTGATATTCAGCAATATCTTTACGTAATTGCGCTAATTCTTCTTGAAGTTTAACTGTTTCTAGGTTGGTTAAGCGTGATAATCTCATATCTAAAATTGCTTGAGTTTGAATTTCACTTAAACCAAATCTTGCCATTAATTTTTGTTTTGCGTCTTGATTTGAAGCAGACGCTTTGATTATTCTAATCACTTCATCAATGTTTTGAATTGCGATGCAAAGACCTTCAACAATGTGTGCCCTTGCTTCTGCGCGCGCTAAATCAAATTTGGTACGTCTTACTATAACATCAAGTTGGAATTTTGTATAATAACTAAAATAATCTAATAAACCCAATTGTTTAGGGCTTCCGTTTGCAATTGCCACAACATTATAGTTGAAGTTGATTTGCATATCAGTGTGTTTCAATAAAATCGCAATAATATTATCAACATCGGCGTCTTTCTTCAATGTGATTATTGCTCTAACACCTTCACTGCTTGATTCATCAGTGATATCAGCAATGTCTGCAAGTTCATCTTTCATTTTTTCTTTAAGTGCACCGATTGATTGTAACATATCTGCCTTATTCACCTGATAAGGAATTTCAGTGATAACAATATTAGTTTTTCCGCCCTTTTCATCTTCAGTGTGGAAAGCGGCACGAATTGGAACTTTGCCACGACCTGTAGCATATGCCTCTCTCATTTCGTTTCCTGCGCAAATTGTTCCACCAGTTGGAAAATCTGGACCCTTAACAATTTTAAGCATTTCATCAAGTGAGATATTTGGATTATCAATATAAGCAATCACCCCATCAATCATTTCACCCAAATTGTGAGTTGGAATGTTGGTGGCGAGTCCTACTGCAATTCCCATCGCACCATTAACAAACAAGTTAGGAAAAGACCCTGGAAGATAGTCTGGTTCTTTATATCTATCATCAAAGTTAAGGCTGAAATTAACACAATCTTTATCAATGTCCTTCATAAGTTCCATGGCAAGAGGAGTTAACTTACACTCTGTGTAACGATACGCAGCAGGGCTATCGCCGTCAATAGAACCAAAGTTACCGTGACCGTCAACTAAGCGTTCGCCCATAACAAAATCTTGCGCCATACGTGCAAGCGCGCCATAAACTGAACTATCGCCATGTGGGTGAAATTTACCAAGAACGTCACCAACCACTCCGGCACATTTTCTATATTCTTGATCAGGCGTAAGCCCTTGAATTAACATATCATAAAGAATTCTTCTTTGAACGGGTTTAAGTCCGTCTTCAACACGTGGCAATGCTCTATCCAAAATTACATATTCACTATAAGGTAGCATTGAAGCAGTCATAACTTCTTCAACTGTTTTATGAAGAAGTTGACCGGTTGGAACAATGTTTTTTATTTCGTTAACTTTATCTTTTTTAGCCATTAATTGTTCCCTCCTTCCTCATCGATTTCTTCAATTTGCTTTTGTTCGAATTCATCAACTCTATTAAAGTTTGCATATTTGTTGATGAAATCTTTTCTTGCACTAATTTCATCACCCATCCAAAGAGTGATTTCTTTATCTGCTTGAACCGCATCTTCAACACCAACACGAATAATTGTTCTCTTTGCTGGATCTAAGGTTGTTTCTCTTAGTTGGTCGTAATCCATTTCACCTAGACCTTTATATCGTTGAATTGTGTATTTTTTCAAATCCTTTGTTGCTTTCGCTAGTTCTTCATCGCCATAGCAATAAATAATTTCACCTTTGGTTTTAACGCCATAAAGTGGTGGCATTCCAATATAAACATTTCCGTTTGTGATAAGCGGACGCATATATCTAAAAAAGAATGTCAATAAAATGCAACGAATATGCATACCATCTGGATCGGCATCACTTAAAATAATGATTTTATTATACTTTAATTTTTCCAAATCAAAATCTTCACCAATTCCTGTTCCAAGCGCGCCAATAATTGTTCTGATTTCTTCGTTCGCAAGAACTTGGTCAATTCTTTTCTTTTCACTATTTAGAGGCTTTCCACGAAGTGGAAGAACTGCTTGGAAGTAACGGTCTCTACCTTGTTTTGCTGATCCACCTGCTGACTTACCTTCAACGATGAATAATTCATTAATATCAGCGTTTCGGCTTGTACAACTAGCAAGTTGACCAAGAAGCATACTACCTTCAATTGAGTTCTTTTGTCTAGCCAATGTTTTTGCTCTGCGGGCAGCATCTCTAACCTTTGCTGCACCTTTTGCTTTTTCAATGATAATATTACCAATGTTTTCGTTCTTCTTAGTGTTGAAAAACTCTGTTAAACCTTGTGTGCAAACTTGTTCAACTCTACCACGCGCTTCAACGTTTCCAAGTTTGGTTTTTGTTTGACCTTCAAACTGAACATTTTTCATTTTGATAGATAAAACCGCCACCATACCTTCACGGAAGTCTTCACCAATGAAAGCGATGTCTTTTTCTTTAACAAGGTTATGTTTCTTTGCAAAGTCATTTAAAACCTTTGTAAGCGCAGTTTTAAAACCAACTTCATGAGTTCCACCCTGTGGTGTTGGAATATTGTTAACATAACTGAAGATATTTTCAGTGTAGTTATCCACATATTGAACTGCTAAAGACACAAAAGTATCTTCAATTTCATTTTCAATATAAATTGGTGGCACGAAAAGTGGTTTTTTATCCATTGTAAGACTACTCACATAGTCCCTAATTCCACCTTCATAGCACAAGGTTTCTCTCTTGTTTGTTCTTTCATCAATAAGTTCAATGTTAACGCCCTTGTTTAAGAACGCTGTTTCTTGAAGTCGTTCACGAACAGTGTCGTAATCAAAGCGAATATCTTTAAACACTCTATCATCTGGAAGGAAACGAACATAAGTTCCCTTTAAAGTTGTGTTTCCAACTTCGTGAAGTTTTTCAACAGGAACGCCACTGTGAATTTTTCCGCCCTTTTCAACACTTTCAAACCTTGCAAAGTGTTTTTTTCCGTCTTTATAAACAGTAACTTCCAAATAACGAGATAATGCATTTGTTACACTTGCACCAACACCGTGCAAACCACCAGAATATTTATAGTTATTGTCACCAAACTTACCACCTGCGTGAAGTTGCGTGAAAACAACTTCAACACCACTTATTTTAAGTTTTGGGTGTTGACTTACTGGAATTCCACGACCATTATCAAGAACTGACGCAGTGCCGTCTTTGTGCAAAGTTACTTCAACTTTGTTTCCATATCCGTTTGCAACTTCGTCAATTGAGTTATCAATAATTTCCCACAACACGTGGTGAAATCCTTTCACACCTGTTGTTCCAATATACATACCCGGTCGCATTCTAACAGCATCCAAACCTTCTAAAACTACTAAATCTTTTGAATCATAACTAGCCAAAATCCTACCTCTCCCCTTAAATAATTTTCATTACTAATGTATTATAACAAATTAAAAAAATTTTAGCAAATCAATTTTAGGGTTATCAAAAAACTGCTTAAAATTAGTTGCTTTAAGCAAAGAAAAAAGCCAAACCGAAGTTTGACTTTTAGTATAAATATGGATTTAATTTTATATTCCGATCTAGTTGTTCCTTATATGAGGCACTACAATTATCCTCTAAGTTTCTTTTTAAACTATTAACTATTTCTTTATATAATAATTTGATTGGCACTTCACCTGTTGCATTTAACGAATTCAACTCTTTTATTAAATCAATTAATTCCAAATGCAACAACACAAAATGTCTTTCTTCATACTTTGTTGGATATTCCTTGTTCATATTTTGCTTGATTAAAGTATAACTTTCACTAATTTGAATTATCTCTCTCTTAATTTCATCAAATCTTTCTTGCGCTATTTTGCTCATTTTTGTTCTCCTGTTTAAATTTAGCACAGAAAACCAGTTTTGTCAATATCATATCTTTTTATCATTAAGAATTTGCGTGTTAAAGTACGCAATTTTTTTAATATCTTCTGCGTTTTCAATTAAGTTTTCAACCAAGGTTATATAATCTATTCCTAGTGGAACGTAAAGGTAAAATGCCATACTACCTGGAATTGTGTTTATTTCATTGAAATAGAGTGTGTTTGTTGATTTATCAAAGATATAGTCAATTCTAACAACACCGTTCATGTTAAGTTTCTCATAAATCTTTGAAGTATAGTTTATTATTAATTCTTGAAGTTCTGCTGAGATATTGGCTGGAATTTCCCTATCACTTCCCTTTGTTTTTGATTTGGTTTTATATTTATCTTCAAAGGTTAAAAAATCATGTTTACTTATTGGATGTTCAATTGCGCTTAATACTAAACCATCAATCGACTTAAAGCACGCTTGGTTATATTCTTCAATTTCAACAACCCTCTCTTCCACCAAAGCATTATCACCGAGCGTAAATATTGCTTCAATTTGGTCTTTATAATTTTCAATGTTGCACGCTTTAACACCAATGCTTGAACCGAGAGAATTAGGTTTAACAATCAAGTCAAAAGAAAAAGTTTCATCAATTTGTTGAGTAGCTTCATCAAAATTTAATTTTGTAACTTTAACACCCTTCACAACAGGAACAATATCTTTAACTAGTTCTTTTGTTAAATTTTTATCCATTGCAATATGTGACGCCAAAGCACCAGCACTTGTGCATTTAATTTTATTGACCTCAAAAAATCCCGCAAGATCGCCGTTTTCACCCACGCCACCATGGCAACAATTTATCACACACTCAACATCAAAAAGTTTTTTTAGAGTAAACCCTTTCTTGTAAACCGCACCAGAATGAAAAACAATTTCTGTAAGTTTGATTTTCTCTTTGTTTGCAAAAAATTTTAAGTCGTTCACTTTCGTGGCAAGATAGAATTTGTTATCAAGTCCAATATAAATTTTTTCTAAATCTTCCGTGTAAAAATTTTTACATAGTTGCATTCCCGTGATTATTGAAATGTCATGCTCAGGGCTTTCCCCACCAAAAATAACACATAATTTTTTCATATCGTTATATATGTAAAATTTTGTCGTTTTGTTGCATAAATATAAGTATGAAATTTTTATTCAAAAATGAAGTTGTGGACTATGACTTTTTTAAAAGGAATAAACAAATTCCATTTTCGAAACAAAGTGAAGAAAATCAATTTCAATATAACTTTTTTGATAACAAAAATGAAGACACATTTTTATTTCTTCATGGTTGGGGAGGAAACAAATTTTCATTTTCACAAACTATCAACCTACTTAAAAATCAATTCAATATTTTGACTATCACCATACCAACAATTTCCCCAACAACTTCCGTTTGGAATATGTTTGATTATGTTCAGTTGATTGAAAATCTTTTGTCACTTCACTGTGTTGAAAAGCCAATTATAATCTGTCATAGTTTTGGATTTAGAGTTGCAATGCTACTCAACAAAAAAATTAAAATAAAAAAAATAATTATCACAGGTGGCGCAGGCATTAAAAAAGAAAATGTTTTTTTGAAAATTATTAAAAACAATAATAAAATTTTATTAAAAAATAAAAAAAATAAATATTTATTTAAAAAAATTGCAAGTAAAGATTATTTATCATTATCTATGACAAATAAAAAAACATTTCAAAATATTGTTAATTTAAATTTAAAATTTGCTAATAAATTCAACTGCCCAATTCTTCTCTTTTGGGGAATCAAAGATAAGGACACGCCACCGTGGATAGCAAAACATTTGAAAAGAAACAACAAAGCAAAACTCATAACCACAAACAGCGACCATTTTGCATACTTACACGAAAGTTTAAAATTCAACCATGAAGTTATAAATTTTCTTAAAAATGCTTAATTTTACACTAAAATTGCTTGTTTTTATGTGTTTTATTGTTGTTTTTACGTAAATTTAAAAATTTTATTTATAATTTGATTTTATAATAAAGGAAGTTTTATGGCAATTTATTACCTTTTCAACTTACTCATATTTTTAACAAATTCTCTGTTTTTACAGAAGTTTTTTCACATATATCAACTAAAAGATTATGATATTCAAAGCTATCTGACACAATCATGGTATGCTCCAAATCGTCTTCAACTCTTTGGTAGGCCTCAACTAATATATTGTAGGTTTTCGCAATCCAGCTATCATAAGCAACTTTGTACTCGTGTTTGCTTAAGACACTTTCAAAAAAGGCACACATCGCACTGTTTAGAATCGTTTCTGTTTGGGTATCCGCTGCATATTGCATTGCCTTCTTTCTTTCAAACAACTCATTTAATAATATCTCTGGATTTTCAGAGAATAACATAATTATTTTTTGAAAATTGTTATAGATTAATTTAACCAGCTTCTCATCATATTCCGCAGGGATAATCTTAGTTAAATCTATCAATAACTGCAAATCTGTTTTAATGATTTCATTAAACTTTCCATCTTGCGCCAATTGATACGCCTTTTCATACATTCCATTCAGTTTATCACTTACGGCATCA
>JAZONT010000104.1:0-4642 GCA_045654665.1 Candidatus Onthoplasma sp. | reverse complement strand
GTAGAAAACCGGCTGAAATCGATATGTTTTTAAATGCGGAAAACATTCCTAGTATTAAGTTGATTTTTAAATCTAAAACCTCAAGTTCGTATCGTGTGCTTGACATTTATAAATATAATGTTGCTTTTAGTAAAAATCGTTCTTATGCGGTGTCAGTTAATGCTCAAGTTAGTGATTTGTGGCGCAGATTTGCTCAAAATGTCATGTGGGCATGGGAACGTGGTTATAATTACGCATTAGTAGGTCCAGATAAAAACATTAAAACATATAGAAAACTTAGAGTTGACGAGGCAAAAATAAATAAACTTAAAGAAATAGAAGATGAATGTCAACACTTTTCTTATTTCAAAAGTAATTAAAATGCAATACAAAGAAAAAAGACTTTAAAAAAGTCTTTTTTTCTTATGTGTGATTACATTTGCCAATATTTTAATTTTGTGATATAATTATGTGGTATGCAAACAAATTACGATGTTATTGTTATAGGTGGCGGAGCGTCTGGTATGATGGCGAGCATTTTTTCTGCGCGCAATGGCAATTCAACTCTTATTCTTGACCATAATGAAAAATTAGGTAAGAAATTATACATTACTGGAAAGGGTAAGTGCAACCTTACAAACAATAGCCCAATTGAAACACATTTAAATAACACAATAACAAACTCTAAATTTATGTTTTCTGCATTAAATCAGTTTAGTCCGCAAGATACAATGGATTTCTTTGAAGAAAATGGGCTACCGCTTAGAACTGAAAGAGGGAACAGAGTTTTCCCTGATAGCGATAAATCTAGCGATGTTATCAAAACACTAGAAAAAACAATGAACAGATATGGCGTTGTTGTTTCATTAAATCAAGGGATTAAATCGGTTAAAAAAGAAAAACAATTCCATATATTGTGTGATAATAATATTAATTACACTTGTAATAGTTTAATTGTTGCAACGGGTGGTGTTAGTTATGCTGGAACAGGTGCAACAGGTTTAGGTTACGATATTGCCAAACAATTTGGTCACAAAATTGTTGAACCAAGAAGTGCGCTTTGCCCTATAGTTGTAAACGATGATATTAGTGAACTTAATGGTTTAAGTTTAAGAAATGTAACATTAACTTACACTAATGGAAAGAAAACTTACGAAGAATTTGGTGATATGTTGTTCACTTTTAATTCGTTAACAGGACCTATTGCATTAACAATGTCTAGTAAAATCAATAAGTTAGACATTAAAGACACAAAACTTTATATTGACTTAAAACCAGCTTTAAGCGAGGAAAAGTTGGATGAAAAATTTCAGCGTGAATTTACTGAATTTGCAAAGAAAGATTATAGAAATTATTTAAATTCACTTCTTCCAGCAAGTTTTATTGAGTTTTTCATGAGAAAAACTAAGATTAAGAACAAGAAAATGAGTGAATTTACTAAAACTGACCGTTTAACGCTTATAAACACGCTTAAAAAATTTGACTTTTCTATTAAATCGTTAGATAATATCAACGTTAGTATTGTTACAAGTGGCGGTGTTGATGTTAAAGACATTAATGCTAAAACTTGTGAAAGTAAACTTATTGAAAACCTTTATTTTGTTGGCGAAGTGTTAGATATAGATGCATTAACAGGAGGATTTAATCTTCAAATTGCTTGGTCAACAGGATATGTTGCTGGCAATAGTTGCGTTCGTTAATTTAAACTTACTAAACGCTTCGCTAAGTCGTAAGTTCAAACAAACTCACTTAAAATAGTTTAGTTTGAGCCATTTCGATATAATAAACATTATAATTTGAAGAATCATATCCTGTCATCCTGAGCGCAGTTGAAGGATCTATTTCAACAACATGAATGGTGAAATTTGTAGAAAATTTATAAACAGCAAAGAATTAAAAGGAATAAAAAATGATATTTTGGATTTGTTTTTGGATAATATTTTTACCAATGGTTATTATTTTTCCAATCAAAAGAGTTGGAAAGAAAAATTTAAAACAACTTAAAGGAAAGAACTTTATTTTAGCATGTAATCATATGTCTAATCTTGACGGTGTTATGCTTGACATTAAATTCTTTAAAAAATTTAGATATTTAGCAAAAAAAGAGTTGTTTGAAAAGAAATTTAATCGTGCATTTATGCGTGCTTTAGGTGGTGTTCCAGTTGATAGAAAACAAGCAGACCCAAGAGCAATTAAAGAGATTTTCCGCTTGATTGGAGATAACAAAAAAATTGCAATTTTCCCACAAGGAACAAGGGCAAAGACAACTCACATTGAAGAAGGAAGCGCAAAAGAAGGTGTTGCAATGTTTGCAATTAGAACAAATACTCCAGTTCTTCCAATGATGTTTGATAGAAAAATTAAGCCATTTAGAAGAACAAAACTTATTATTGGTGCGCCAATTTATCCGGATGAAACTAGAAAGAAAGATAAAGAATATTTAAGTGAATTTGCAAACCATATTATTGCAGAAATGAACGCTTTGCTTTCGCATGAACAAAAAAACAAAACAGCTTGAAGGAGAAACTAAATAATGAAAATGAAAGATTTTGATTTAACAATGACGCATTATAATCGTGGCGATATTATCACAGGAACAATTGTTATGATTGGCGCAAAGGAAGTTACTGTTGCAATTGGTGGACTTCGTGAAGGTGTGTTTCCACGTGAAGAATTGGAAGAAACTTTTAAACTTGGCGATGCAATTTTAGTGTTGGTAACAGGTGAAATTGATGAAAAAGGTTGTTTAATCTTAACTCACGCAAATGTGAACAGTGTTATTGAAAACAGAGAAAAACTCAAAAGCTTAAAGGTTGGAAGTGAACTTAATTTTAAAGTGAACGACATTAACAGTTATGGATTGCTTGGTGAATTTATGGGATATAGAGTTTTCTTGCCATTTGCACAATGCTCAAGATCGGATTACATAGATAGAGAAAAACTAAAAGAAAGAGAAATTACAGCAATTGTAATTGAATTAGATAACATTAAAAAATCAATCGTATGTTCAACAAAATTGATGGAACAAGAAAATATAACTCCTGTTGAAATAGGGGATGTTTTAAAAGGAACAATCATAAAACTAGAAGATAAATATGCAATTGTGCTCTTAACAAATGGTGCAAAAGCAAAACTTTCAATAAGCGATGCTTCTCACACCAGAATAAATAGTTTAAGTGAAGTTGTAGAAGTTAATAAAGAATATGACTTTAAAATCATTGAAACTAACACAGATTTTTCACGCATTAGCGTTGGTTTAAAACAACTCGTTGAAAGTCCAACTCAAAAACTCTTCAATTCAATCAATCTTGGCGATGAAATAGAGGGTGAAGTAATTAAAATTCTTCCTGTTGGTGCTGTTATCAAACTTGATAATGGCTTAACAGCATTGGCGGTTACAAAAGAAAATAGCGACAGGGCAAATGTTGCAACTCATCACATATATAAACTAGGTGCAAGAGTTAAAGGTTATATTTCATATAAAAACGAAGAAAAACAAAAGTTAAGCATTATAACAAACATTAAAAAAGAAATTAATTAAAAATGCCACGCACATGCGTGGTTTTTGTTTGTAAATATTAAAAAATTAAATATTTTGCTAAAATTTCTTACATTTTCCACAAAATAATTGAAATTTAATTAAAACTATATTAAAATAAAAATGTGAAAAATAAAAGTAAATGGATTTTCACAGTTGCTAGCGTTGTTATTGTTATTGCTGTTGCAATAATTCTTGTTTTACGTGAAAAATATCATAATAAAACAAACACTGTTTTAAGTGATGCACCAAGCAATACAGACACTTACGCCACATCATTTTCTCTAAATTTGCCAGATACTATTGAAATGAATATCGGATCAAAGCTTAAACTTAAAGATGGTTATGTTAATGTTACGCCAAGTGGTGTGTTAAATAAGCTTGAATTTGACATCGTGCCAAAAGGCAATAGTTCAAGAAATGGAATTTCTTTTGAAAATAATATGATTTCTGCAAATGAAATTGGAAGTTATTCAATTAAATTTAAAATTCCTAAAAGTGATTATTCATTTTATTCAAAAACAATAAATATAAATGTTTATCCAATGGAAGAAGAAATCTTTATTAAACAAAAATCAGATTCTTTGATAATTGGTGAAACAAAAAGTGTTTATGAACTTTACACAGTTGTAACTGGAAAAAATTTTACAATTTCAACTGATGAAAAAATTCAATTTTTAAATAATTATCTAACCGCATTAGAAGTTGGTATATCTAGAATAACGTTTAGTTGTGCAGAAAATTTTATGGAATTTATTTATGATTTTAATTTAACAATAAAAAACGAACCTGAATATCAAATTTTAATATCTAATGTTACTAACAATACAAAAACAATTAATATGTTAAATAACGAATATTCTTATATTTATTATCAAATTGTGGATAGGGATGAAAAATATGTAACACAAGATATTGATGTTGAAAGCCAAGATGAAAGCATTGTTATTATTGATGAAATAGCAAATGACAATTCAATAAAACTTCAGGCTTTAAAGCATGGTGAAACAAAAATAACAATATTCTTAACAGATGATCCAACAATAAAAGTTGAAATTATTGTTATAGTAGTTTAAAAAGGAACTCATAAGAGTTCTTTTTTGGAGCTGATAGGGGGATTCGAAC
>JAZONT010000103.1:0-11544 GCA_045654665.1 Candidatus Onthoplasma sp. | reverse complement strand
TTTAGCAGTAAAAACGCAACAAAGATAGATAGAAGCGGTGCATATTATACAAGATATGTTGCCAAAAATATTGTTGCACATGGTTTGGCAGATAAATGTGAAATTCAAGTTTCGTACGGAATTGGAATTGCAAAACCTCTTTCAATGTATATTGATACATTTGGAACAGAAAAGGTGAAATTGGAAAAAATATATAAATATGTAAACGATAATTTTGATTTTCGTCCTGAAAACATGATAAAAGAACTAGATTTATTAAAACCGCAATATAAACAAACCGCTTGTTATGGTCATTTTGGTTGGGGCGAATATTCTTGGGAGAAGATTAAATAATTGATAAATAAACACTATTTTATAGTGTTTTTTTGATATTCTAAAATTATTAGAGTTAATTCTAATTAATGGAAACTCAACATTATAGAAACAAATTGTGAATTCTATTGCAAATTTAAGATAAATTTTGAATAATATTATTGTTAATTGGAGGAAATTATGAAAATAAACAAATTAAACGATGAATTCTTTTTTGAATTTGCTTCTTATATATTAGGTGTTGATGTTAAATTCTATAAACATGATTCAAAAATTAAAAGAGATGAGAACTGTATTAAATTTAAATTCTATTTAGGCGGTGAAATGGAAGATGGAAGAAAGTTTTTATTCAAAGATGATAAGTGTGTTTTTAAAAGTTCAGAAGCCATTTATGCAGAAAGTCAAGACCTTAGTTATCAATGGGTTCAATTTCTTTTAGCAAACGCTGTCGAGTTAACTGAACAAGATAGATTGGAAATAGTGGATTCTTACAATAATAATATTGAAAAAGAAATTAGAGATTACACTTCAAAAAAAAGAGAAGCATTAATTGTTTAGAAAAGAGCTTGTTAGCTCTTTTTTCATAAAACCTAATAACAAAATATTTTATAGAAATTTTATTTAAAAATTATTTTAAAAAAATTTCAAATTCCGCTTGCCAAAACTGAATTTATGTGTTAATATATCAAAGTAATCGATATGCAGAGTTGGCTGAGCGGTCTAAAGCGGCGGTCTTGAAAACCGTTGAAGTGATGAGCTTCCTGGGGTTCGAATCCCTAACTCTGCGCCATTAAACAGTTTCAAATCTGTCTCGTTTGAGGCTGGTTTGAAACTTTTTTTTGTAAAATTAACCTAACAAAATATATTTTCGCTAGTGAATTGTTGCTTATAACATAAATAGTTATATTGATTTAAAGAGGGTAAAATGGACGCTAAGAAAAAAGAATTCGTAATATTTTATTTATTATTGTTTGCTTACACATTATTTGCAGTTGTTGCACATTTGCATATAACATTTCAAATTTTTATGTTTGCAATCATAATTATTGCCCCCATAATATTTAATCACACTAAAACAGTTGCCTTATATTTTTACACGGCTTGTTTTATGGCTTGTTTGGGTAGTGGCGGTTTTTTGGGGGTTTTAAATGTATCTCTTTTGTTGTTGGAAATTAAAATAATTTGGTTGTCAATTAAAGATAAAAAATTTGATAAAATTAAAACAATAATATATGCTTGGCTTATACTTTTAATAGTTTTAACAGCATATAGTTTAATTTATAATCGATTTAAAATTTATAGAATGGTAATGTTTTTAGATTTTGTTCAATGTGTTTTAACATTGTTCTTAATCAGGAAAGATATTAATATTAAACCTATATTGGTAACATTATTTATTGGAATATGCTGTTCTGTGATAACCGCTGGAAGCTATGTTTTACTTGATTATAAAAATCCTTTTATAGCTTATAACAATATGAGATTTGGTGGATTTTTTAGAAATATTAACACTTTAAGTGTTTACTGTACGGTTTGCGCTTCAAGTTTTATTGTTTTGTTGTTAAACAATCAAATTGATTATAAAAAATATATATATTTTCCAATAATAGCAACACTAATAGGGCTTTTAACATATTCTAAAGCATTTATATTGGTAAGTGGAATTCTTTATGCAACTTGGATGGTTATGGCATTTATTCAATCAAAAAATAAAAAAAGATTATCTTTCTATTTTATATGTGGTTTTGTTATTGTATTAGCGGGTTTAATTTTGGCAAGAAATTATATTTGGACATTAATCGAAAGATTTTTCTCAACTGGTCACACAAACTTTATTGACAACTTAACATCGGGTCGACGTGAAATTTGGTCAAAATATATTGATAATTGGCTTAAATCTCCGCTAACTTTCTTCTTCGGTAATGGTTACACTTCAGAAAAAATACGAGTTATGGATCATTTGGGTTACAGCTATAAATATGAACACAGCATTTACATTGCCTTTTTAAATCAATTTGGCTTAATAGGTTCAATAGCTATAATTTATCTGATTGTTAAAACTTTAAAAACAAATGGTAAACTTCAAAGAAAACCAAGTTGCTATATTCCTTTAGGCGTATTGTTAATAAATGGAATTAGTTCAAATTTATCAGGTATTTTATGTTCATGTTTAATTTGGTTTATGGCTCTATACTTTACAACCGATGTTGCAGAAAACACTCAAAACACAAAAAAGACATCAAAATAGATGTCTTTTTTAACTAATAACAAACTATGTTTTGAATATAGTGATAAAATTAGTTGACTATATTTCAATGCCAAAACAAGTTTTTTAAAACCAAATTTTTATATAATTTAAGCAAAAATAATAAATCATTCAACAAATTAAAACAAATAAAATCATTGTTGTAAGTTTGTGTTTATGTGAAAATATAAACAATGAAAAGCATTTATGTTGTTTTAAGTCAAACAGGGACAGTTTTCTCAAGAGTGTTAAAGTTCTTTACGCATGCCGAATATAATCATGCATCAATTTCGTTAACTTCAACATTGGATAAAATGTATTCATTTGGTCGACTTAATCCTTATAATCCATTTGTTGGTGGGTTTGTTGAAGAAGGGAAAAACAAAGGCACTTTTAAAAGGTTTTATAAAACTCAAGCAATGGTTATTGAAGTTAGAGTGAGTGATGAAAAATATAATGCGATCAAATATTTTATAGAATATTTTGTTAAACACAGAACTGAGTTTCATTATAACTATCTTGGAATTTTGTTTGCTTGTTTTAACAAACATCACACTAGTCAAAATAGGTTTTATTGCAGTGAGTTTGTGAGTGAATGTTTAAAAGTTTTTGATATTGAAAACGCAAATGAGCTACCCAATATTATTAAACCAATAGATTTTTTGAAACTAAAAAATAAACATATAATATTCACAGGAACATTAAAAAATTATATTGGGATTTAAAAGACAGATATTATGTATTTTTTTATTGTGATAAAGATAAAACACAATATTCTTAAATAATTGCCGTCTTTTATATAAAAAAATTTGACATTTAAAATGTAAAGAGTATAATTAATTTTAATGAGGGAGGAAAACTAATGAAAAATTTTTTAAAGAAACTACCAGTTATGATTTCAATGTGGGTTATCACAATCACACTTCTAACTATTATGATTGTTATGGCTGCACGCCCTGTTAGCACGGGTTGGGCTTATAAGAGTGAAGATAGAGATATTCTTGGGCTTGGTGAAGATCAAGAAATAACAATAATATTCGAAGATGAAAGAGAACTTGAGGCGAAAGTTGAGTTGGAAGGTCTCTATTTTGAAATGGGTATGTGGTATCTTAGAGATGGAGATGAATATGTTGGAATAGGAATTTCAAAAATGCCACCATTAATTCAAGATGTTACAGGTGAAGATATTATGACAGCAAAAAACTTTGAAGATATGGTTGATTACTATAAGGAAGATAGGCAACTATGGAGAGAATTGTGGAAAGAATCAGAAAGAATTAGTGCTTTTAAATGTGAATTTAATGGTGAAGAACTAATTTGTTATGGTGCAATTGCTTTCACAGTTATTTTCAGTGTTTTATCGGCAATCGGTTTGTCAATATCAATTATTTCAACAGTTTTGTTTATTAAAAGCAGAAAAAAAGAAGTTGTTGTAACTGTAAATCAAACTCAGCCTAGCTTACCTGTTCAAGAAGGTCAACCTCAACCAGAAACAACAAAAGTTGAAGGTCAAATTGAAATAGAAGAAATTCAAGAATAATAAACTAATGTGTTTTTAAACACAACAAAAAAAGACGCTGATGCGTCTTTTTTGACTTTCCCTATTTCTTTTTGCTGTCAACTTTAAACATGTGGCTCGTTAGGTCTAGGCATTTATTTGAATAACCCCATTCGTTATCATACCACGCAACAAGTTTAACAAATGTTGGGCTCATCATAATTCCTGCTTTTTCATCGAAAATACAAGTATGATAGTCACCAATAAAGTCGCTTGACACAACTGGTTCATCAGTGTAACCAAGAACATTTGGAATAACATCTTTAGAATATTTTTTAATAGTTTTGCAAATATGTTCATATGTTGTTGCTTTCTTTAACTTAACAGTGAAATCAACAACACTAACATTGATTGTTGGAACGCGGAAACTCATACCTGTAAGTTTACCTTTAAGGTGAGGTAGAACCTCGCCAACCGCTTTAGCAGCACCCGTACTGCTTGGAATAATGTTTGCGCTTGCAGCACGACCACCACGCCAATCTTTCTTTGAAATTCCATCAACAGTGAGTTGAGTTGCTGTTGTTGAGTGGATAGTGCTCATAAGACCCTCTTCAATGCCATACACATCGTCAATAACCTTAACCAGTGGAGCAAGACAGTTAGTGGTGCAACTTGCATTTGAAACAACAATCATATCGCTAGTGTATTTATCTTCATTAACACCGCAAACAAAAGTTGGACATTCTTTTCCTGGAGCAGAGATGATAACTTTTTTAGCACCACCTTTTAAATGACGCTTAGCATCGTCAGCACGAGTAAATTTCCCTGTGCAGTCAATAACATAATCTGCACCAACAGATTTCCAATTAATGTTTTCTGGTTCCTTTTCCATAAAGAAAGCAACAGATTTTCTATTTAACTTGAGCCCACCATCTGTGCTAAGTTTAAGTTCGCTGTTTGCTTTTCCATGAACAGTGTCGTATTTATAAAGATAACATGCATAATCTGGTGTTAAAAATGGGTCGTTTACTGCCACAATTTCAACATCATCACGACCAACACTTGCGCGCATAATAAGACGACCAATTCTTCCAAAACCATTGATACCAATTTTAGCTTTTGCCATAAAATACCCCCTAAATAAATATTATAATTATATTATAACTTAAAAAAACTAAAGTCAAACATATTTTAAAAATTTTGAAATAGGCAAACATTTAAATATGATGATTTTACTGATAATGATATATTTCATAACATTTTTTTGCGTGATGCAGATTAGGAAAAACAAATTGCTAAAATTTGAAAATTTCCCACATTTGAACTTAACTAGAAAAGGGATAAGTTTTATTTCTTATGCAACGCACAGAATAAAAATTCACAACGCAAAAACTATGTTGATTAACAATAATTTATATGTAAAATTCACTTCTCAACTTGTTATTATTTCAAATGTTAGCGGTGTTAAAATTTTTAATGAGCTTTTATATTTTGATTGTTTAGGGAAAGTTAAAATCTTGTTCAACAATAAAGATTATTATAAATATTTTGCAATCAAAATTAATTCTAATCAATTTGACTTGAGCAAACAAAAACAAACAGCAATTTTAGATTTGATAAATAATGAATTTGATCTATTAAAATCGCAACTAACACTAAGATATATTAAAATTATCAAAAACATTTTAAATATAGAAATTCAAAAAGATAAGATATTAATAAAACCAAACAAATTTAAATTTTCTTATGTTTTAACATATAAGTTGAACAATAGAATAAAACGAGTGAGCATAAATGAAAAAAATTGACAAATTTATCTTGAATATGATATAATTAAAACATGGAAGAAATATTCGATAATAGCAAAAACTCAACGCCACTAGCAGAAAAAATGAGGGCTAGAAAAATTGACGAATTTATTGGTCAAAAGCATATTGTTGGTGCTGATAGTTTAATTAGGAGAGCTTTAAAAGTTAATCGTTTAGGCAGTTGTATTTTTTATGGACCGCCAGGTGTTGGTAAAACCACTCTGGCGTATATTATAGCAAATTCGCTTAACCTTGAATATGTTAAGTTAAACGCAGTTTCAAGTGGAGTGGCGGAAGCAAAGCGTGTTATTGAAAGCGCAAAAGCAAATTTTGAATTTTCTGGCAAATCAACAGTTTTAATCTTAGATGAATGTCATCGTTGGAGCAAAGCGCAAAGTGACTGTGTGTTGGAAGCTGTTGAGCGAGGATACATTACTTTTATTGGAACAACAACGGAAAATCCACATGTGAGCATGACTCCCGCAATAGTTAGCCGTTGCAGATTGTTTAAATTTAAACCCCTTGAACTTGAAGACGTTAAAGATGCGCTTATTATGGCTGTTAAAGATAGAGAACGTGGATTTGGAAAACTTAATGTTAAACTTGAAGTTGAAGCTCTAAACCATTTTGCAAGATTTTCAAATGGAGATTTGCGTTCGGCATATAATGCGCTTGAACTTGCTGTTTCAACAACTCCAGCAAACAAAGAGGGTGTTATAGTTATTGATAATGTGGTTGCAAGCCAGTGCATTCAACAACCTGTGATTTCAGTTGACGAAAACATATATTATGATATGTTAAGTGCATTCTGCAAGAGCTTGCGTGGAAGTGATAGCGATGCGGCTCTTTATTGGTCTCAAAGATTAATAACTGCAGGTTGTGATCCACTTCTTATTTGTCGCAGACTAATTGCGCATGCAAGTGAAGATGTTGGAATGGCGGATAGCAATGCGGCACTGATGGCAATGGTTGCAATGAATGCAATAAAGAATTTAGGACTACCTGAGGGTAATATCCCACTAAGTCACGCAATAATTTATGTTTGTGAGGCGGAAAAATCTAATAGCGTTATTAATGCAATGCACGAAGCAATGCATGATGCAGAATTTAATCCTGACGATAAAATTCCTGAACATTTAAAGAATTATCATTATGAAGAAAAGGATGTTCCAGAATATAAATATCCACATAATTATGGTGGTTATGTTAAGCAACAATATCTTCCAAACAAACTTAAAGATAGAGTGTATTACAAGCCATCAAACAATGGCAGAGAAAAGGGAATGTTAAAGAAAAAAGATAAGTTTAAATAATATATCAAAAAATATTTGCAATTTTATTAAGTTTTAAATATAATCAGTTTAGAGATAATTATCTCACGAAAAGGAGAAATAGAATGGAATTAAAAGGTAGTAAAACAGAAAAGAATTTATGGGAGGCTTTTGCTGGTGAAAGCCAAGCAAGAAATAAGTATACATATTATGCAAGCAAGGCAAAAAAAGATGGATATGAACAAATTGCAGAATTGTTTACAAGAACTGCTGATAACGAAAAAGAACACGCAAAAATGTGGTTTAAATTGCTCCATGGCGGTTCAGTTCCTTCAACTTTAGAAAACTTAAAAGATGCTGCCGCTGGCGAAAATTATGAATGGACAGATATGTATAAAAACTTTGCTAAAACTGCTCGCGAAGAAGGTTTTGAAGATATTGCAGTAATGTTTGAAGGTGTTGCAAAAATTGAAGCAGAACATGAAGCAAGATATAACGCATTGTTAGAGAATGTTCAAAATAAAAAATGCTTTGTTAAACAAGAAGTTAAAGTTTGGGAGTGTCGCAATTGTGGTCACAAACATGTTGGTAAATCTGCTCCTGAAATGTGCCCTGTTTGCTCTCATCCTCAAGCATACTTTGAACTTGAAAGCAAAAATTATTAATAAACTAATTTTCTCGCTAAACTCAAAAATATGGTTTTTGTTTATCATAATAAAAAAAGACTATCGTTTGATAGTCTTTTTTCTAACAACAAATCCAATTTTAGTTTAATTTTTTCTTTTAGATTTATAAAATTGTTAAACTTTCAGCATTGCTAATGTGTTGATCATTAGCAACTGCTTTTAAAATTTCATTCATTTGATTTATTGGTGGAATAATAGAGTCTGTAACAGGAACAAATTTTTCACCGTCATTAGTTTTAATTCTTATTTTTTTCTTTGATGCCAAATATCTTATTTCAACTTTATCTTTGTTTCCGTTTGCATCGACTGCGAGCTTAACTCCAACAGTTTCACCAGAGTGGGTTATTGGGGTTGATGAATATTTTAAACGTTGAGTTGTCTTTTTCACTAACCCACCATCAAGAATATTTTGAGTTTCAGTGTCTTTAGTTTCTGTTGCTTCAACTTCAGCAGGGATTTCATCATCAAAAATGAACACCAATCCAGTTTCTTGTTCTTCTGGAACTTGAACAACCTCAGGAAGCACTTCTTCTGTTATTTCTTCAACCATGAGAACAACTTCTTCAGCAATATCTTCTTCACTTACATTAACTTCTTCAATCATTTCAGGAATAACAGTTTCTTCAATTAAAGAGTTTTCATATCTTGCAACCATTTTTGCAATTAAACGATCGCCCTTAAGAATAGAGTTTGCAACTTGTTTTTTATGTCTTAAGTTTTTTGAACTTAATTTAGCTTCTTTAACTTTAGATGCTTTGTTCTTAATAGAAGCTTCGGCCATAGAATCAATATATAATCTTAATGTTGCAAAGATATCCACATTTTCAATGGTTGAAGCGTGTGAGTGCTTTTTAGAATTTTTGCAAGTGAGCATGGCATTGAGTTTTGATTCTGCAATATCATTTGAAACAAATGATTCAACGTGTTTTAATAAATCATAGATAGGTTTTAATCTTTCATTTTTATTGTCAACATTGTTGAGTTCTATAATGTTATACATATCAACAAGTTCTTTTGTGTATGCTTCCAAGTGATGAATTCTGTTTCTGTTAACAGCATTCTTAATGTGTTTAGGAATAAATGTGAATTTTCTAGTTAGCCAATTTCCTTGATTCATTTTAAGAATTTCTTGTTTTGTTTTTTGAATTTTTTCGATTAAACGACTGATATAAAGAGAATCAAGAGAAGCTCCGTTTTTATATTCTTTAAGGTTCTTTTTTGCGCCTTTATAAGCCATTTTATAATATGCTCTAGTTAAAGCATTTTTAGCTTTAATAACAATAGGTGTTGCAACAAGACCTGCAACTGCGCCAACCATTGATGTTGCAATAGCGGTAAGCCCAGGAGTTCCGGACACAGGAATAAATCCTAAAACTAATGAGCCACCAATTAAGCCAGATCCGGCAATTGCACCAATAACCGCACCGACACCAGCTCCAGTTACCATTGCAGGTATTAAAACTTTTTTAATAAATGCATCACGTTTTGGGTGAGATTTTCTCATTTTAAAATTATTATCTTCAAGCATTAAAGGGTTTTGTGTTGGATTATAGTAGTGATTATAAATCTCTTCAGCATGAATTGTTGAAAGTTTTTTGTTTTTTAAGAAAGATGTGAAGTTTTCAACATTATCAACTGAACTGTTTTCTTGTTTGGTTTCTAATTCTGCTTTTCTTGTTAAAAGTTCATCAATTTCATTTGATAAGTTATCGATATTATCTTGAGTAACGCGCAATTCATCATGTTTAGCTAAAATTTCATCTAATGTTGCAATACGGTCATATGCCATTTTTAAGCTGGCCTCAAGAGAATCAGATTGAAATACGTTTAAAATATCATCTGTTTGATTATTATCAACAATATCTTGAATTTCGTTTATTTCATTTAAAATTTCTTCATTTGAACGTTTATCATCAATATTATCAACTTCAGATTGAATTACAATTAAATCTTGTTCTAAAGTTAATTTTATTGATAGTTTTTCTTGAAGTTTTAAGTTTAAATTTGAAAGTTCTTTCTTTTCAGATAATGAAAGACCTAAAGAAGAAGTATATTCTTCAAACAATTCATTGATGTCGTATGTAATTTTTTTGTTTTTAGTTGCCATTTGCCCCTCCTAAACATTTCCTGTTAAGTTAAACTTTTTATGTTGTTAACCAAATTATAAACCACACTTTAAAGTTTGTCAATACCCATTTTTTAAAAAGATGCCTTAAAATAACAAATTTTTATATAAAACACTTGTTTATTTTATTTATTAGTGTTATTATAATATGCTGAAGATAAGTAAATTTGTTTATAAAATAAGAGAAAATATTGATTTTGACATGAAAAAGGCAACTATTGTTGCCTTTTTCTGTATATAATCATGGCAAAATGCCACCTAAATGCCTTTTAAATGTTTTATTAAATAGCTCATAAGAGTTTCAACAACTTCATTAATTGATAGGTTTGATGAATCAACAACAATCGCGTTTTGAGGAACAACGAGTGGAGCAATATCCCTATGCTTATCCAAATAGTCGCGTTCTGCAATTTGTTCTTCAATTTCACTTAATGTTACATCGTTATTTTTTGCACGTTCTTCTAGAAATCTTCTTTTTGCTCGTTCCTTAATAGAACAATCTAAATAGAACTTAATATCAGCGTTAGGAAAGACATGACTGCCTAAATCTCGCCCTTCCATAACAACATTGTTTTTTGAGCAGAAATCTCTTTGACAATCGTCTATGATAACTCTGAAAAATTTGTTTGTTGCAACGAAAGGAACAAGTGTGCTTATGTGGTTTTTTCTAAGTTCTGAAGTGTAATCCATGTTATTTACATAAACATGTTGAATATCGCCAATCATTTTCACTTTTAAATCTAATTTTGGAATTGCGGAATCTAATGTTATTTTTTCAATATCAAAATTTTCACTATATAGATAAGCTGTAATTCCACGGTAGAGAGATCCAGAATTAAAATGAATAAATCCTAATTTGTTTGCCAAAATGTCCGCAACGGTTGATTTTCCACTTCCAGCAGGGCCATCAATTGTTATAATCATAAACTATATTTTCCCCTTTTTCCTAATTCGAGTTCAATTCTAATAAGTTGATTATATTTGCAAACCCTATCTGTTCTGCAAATTGAACCAGATTTTATTTGTCCGGCATCAACGGCAACAGCAAGATCTGCAATAAATGTATCTTCACTTTCACCAGAGCGGTGGGAGATAACAGTGTTATAACCATTTTCTTTTGCTAAATGAATTGTTTCAAGCGTTTCAGTTAAAGTTCCAATTTGATTTAATTTAATTAAAATTGCATTTGCAACACCTTTTTCAATACCTTCACGAAGGATTTTAGGATTTGTTACAAAAACATCGTCGCCAACAATTTGGATTTTGTTTCCTAATTTTTTTGTTATTTTTGTCCAACCGGTCCAGTCGTGTTCACCAAGCGGATCTTCAATTGAGATTATTGTAAATTTTTTAATTAGATTGTAATACCACTCAATCATTTGCGTTGAAGTAAAACTTCCAGCTTTGCTTTTTGTTAAATCATATTTTTTTGTTTTTGAATTATAAAATTCACTTGCTGCAACATCCATGGCAATAGCAATGTCTTTTCCTGGAATGTAATTTGCGTTTGTGATTGCTTCAACAATTGCTTCCAATGGTTCTTCATTGTTCTTAAAGTTTGGCGCAAAACCACCTTCGTCACCAACACCAGTTGAATAT
>JAZONT010000102.1:0-6488 GCA_045654665.1 Candidatus Onthoplasma sp. | reverse complement strand
TATGTTTCTTCTGTTCTTTTCATGCAACATGAATTTTTAAAACAGCAATTGTTATTGTTATAATCGTAATTTTGATTATAGTTATTAAAGTTATTGTCATTGTGGTTTCTGTCATTACAACAGCATTTATTATAATAATTCATATTTCTCCTTAATTAAGAGCAAATTGCGCGCTAAATGCTCTTAAAACATACTATTCGAATGGGATTAAAATAGTTAAATTATTAAATTTTCAAAGTAAAGAGAAATTTTTATTAAAAAGTGTTGCATTTTTTTTTAATATCATATATAATAATAAAGTCGCAAGTTATTTGTAGACTCAAAGGGTTCCCAAAGAAGTTAACGAAGTGCTTCGTATGGGATTAAGGAACAAACAAACTAAGAATTACATTTGTGAGTAACGAACAAATTAGTTATCGTGCGGTTTGTGACGCATGGCACCATCGCCAAGTGGTAAGGCTCGGGTCTGCAAAACCCTCATCACCAGTTCGAATCTGGTTGGTGCCTCCAATGCCGGTGTGGCGAAATGGCAGACGCACAGGACTTAAAATCCTGGGGACGTAACAGTCCGTGTCGGTTCGACCCCGACCACCGGCACCACAAGTTCAAGGAGTTGTGTCATATACAACTTCTTTTTTTGTTCTTAATTACCGCATTTTAGGTAGTCGCCAAGCGCCGTCCAGCTAAAGTAAACTTTAGCACTCGCTTAACGCTAAAACAACAAATTATTGTTGTTTTTATGCTACTCGCCACCGACATCACAAATTCGCAATTTGCTTTTATGCATTTTGCGATTTTTTTAATCACAAATTTACTGTTCAATCAATTTCTCATTACCCTATAAATCTTAATATTCCACTTCTTTTTAACTTTTTCAATTTAGGTTGAATATTATGTTTTAAGAGCATTTACGCGTAATTTGCTCTAATTAAGGAGATCTATGAACTATTACGATAAATGCGGTTGTAATGATAAAAACTACGACTGCAATAAATATTACAATAATTACCAAGACAACTGTTTCAACAATAACAGTAGATATGATTCTAAAAATTCATGTTGCATGAAAAGAACAGAAGAAACATATTGTTGTTTCCCTTCTTATTATGACGAAGAAAAACATGAAGAAAGACAAAAAGAAGAATACCCTTGCTATGTTGGAACTTTTAGAATGTGTCCAGAAAAATCTAAATGTGATGCTTATAATAATGAAGGCAAATATCAAAATTCCAATGATTATAAAAACAACCAACATAGACGCAATAAATGTTGTTTATGTTCTTGGTTTGGTCGCTGGTAAAAAAACGAGGTAGTCATTTGACTACCTAATACATATTCAAACCCTCCTTATTAATTGCTTAAATAAATTGTAATGAAAATATATTTACAGAACAACGAAACAATTTTCTTACTATGCTAAAACATATAGTTTGTTATTAATAACAATAAAAATAAAAAAAATGAAAAAAGTTTTAAAAATTTGTTGACATTGTTTTTTTTATATGTTATATTTGTATTGTTGCAATCGCGTATGGGAGATTAGCGCAGTTGGTAGAGTACCTGCCTTACAAGCAGATGGTCACAGGTTCGAGTCCTGTATCTCCCACCACTCAATCGGTTGCACTTTTTAAAGTGCCAAGATTGAAAATCCAATATAATACCTTCCTTATTGGAAAGATTAAAGTTTGCAACTTTTAATCTTACAAAACCCAATTTTTTGGGAAATTTCTCCCAGAGAAGCAAATGTAGTGCTTCGTATGGGATAAAGGAACAAACAAACTTAGGCTTATATTCAATTTCAAAATTGAATTAGCAAAAGTGAAGTTTGTGACGCGCGGGAGTGGCTCAGTGGTAGAGCGTTGCCTTGCCAAGGCAAATGTCGCGAGTTCGAATCTCGTCTTCCGCTCCATATACACCACATATTGTGGTGTTTTTTTATTTGTTATGTGTCGTTTTTATTGTTGTGTACAATCTGTGTACAATTTTATTTTATTATTCTTTAGTTTTTACACCTATATTTGTTGACTTTTAATTTATTAGTGATATAATAACTTCTTGTTAGGAGTAAATATGAAAATTTTAGGAAGAAATGTTGTTATTGGGACGAAAAAAATCTGCATTGAATACACTTCTAAAATTCAAGATGGTTATGAAGACTATTTAGTAGGAAAGAACGAATATAAAGGCAAGAAATTAGAAGAAAACGTATTATTTGTTCGCGATAAAAAGGGTTATTTAATTGAGTTGAAAGACCTTGAAACGTTTCCTACTCTATCATTGATTTGCTTTGGTGCTACAACAAGATGGAATACTGCGCCAAGAAATGCTGGAGATTATTATGTTGATGAAATTGAACCATATTTTACTAAATCAAATCAAGAATCTTTATTTGAATTGAATACATTAATAAAAATTATCAGAATTGAGAAATCTAATTCTCAACAAGAAGATGTAATTTACTAAACTAAAAAAGCACCTAGATGGTGCTTTTTTGATGCAACTATGAGCATGATTTAGTTGCTGAGTTTTTAGAGCTTGTGTTTGAAGTTTTACATTTTCCACCACAAGCTTTTGATTTTGTGGCTTTGCTTGAAACACTTTTTGTGTTTTTTGCGCCACTCGCCTTAGCAGAAGATGACACACTTTTTGTGCTTCTACTTCCACTTGTCATGTCATTATTCTTTACTGCTTTGCTTGTTGAATTTGACACATTTTGTGCATTAGAAACATTGCTTGTGTTTGTGGTTCTCTTTTTACCAAACATATAATCTCCTTTTTGTAGACTAAACTACAATTCTAGTATGTACAAAATACAACAAAAAATTCATCTAAAGTATATAATTTTTAACATTAGCACAAACCAATGTTTTAACGAAACACTTTAATAGAACGATGGAAAAACCACACTAAATATAGTGTGGTTTTAGATTTTGATACACTTTATATTATTCTACCGAAATTATGTAGTAATAAACAGGTTGACCACCAAACACAATTGAAATATCAACATTAGGGAACTTTTCTTCCAATGTTGTTTGAAGTTTTTGAGTGTCTTCCTCTGTTACTCCTTCTCCATAGAAAAGTGTTACATTACACGAATCTTCACTAACAAGTTTTTCAATTAAAGCAACTGTTGTTTCATTAACATCTTTTCCTGTTGTTAAAACTGAATGTTCATCAAGACCCATAATGTCACCGACAGTGACATCAATTCCATCAACATTAGTTGTTCTAACAGCATAAGTTACTGAACCTGAACGAACACCCTCAATGATTTCACTCATATTCTCTTTATTTTCTTCAATTGAACAGTTTGCATCAAATGCCAAAACTGCGCTAATACCTTGAGGTATACTCTTTGTTGGGATAACAATTAAGTTTTTATCAGTTATATCGTTTGCTTGTTCAGCAGACATAATAATATTCTTATTATTAGGGAAAACAAAAATGTTTTTAGCATTAACTTTATCTGCTGCTGTTGCAATGTCGTTAGCACTTGGATTCATAGTTTGACCACCACTAATAACATAATCAACATCAATATCTTTAAATACATTACTTAAACCATCGCCAGCTGCAACAACAATCATTCCAAATTCTTTCATTGGAGTTTTTTCTTGTTGTTTTCTAAGTTGACGATTTTGTTCTAACATATTTTCGATTTTAACGCCATTCAATTCACCTAATTGTAATGCATATCCTAAAGCTCTGTTTGGTTCATTTGTGTGAACATGAACTTTAATAAGTTGAAGGTCTCCAACACAGATAACACAGTCTCCAATTTCCATTAAACGTGTTCTTAAAGTGTTAATATCGGCTTCTGTTGTTTTTTCGTAAATATTAATAACAAAGAATTCTGTGCAGTATGCAAACTTAATATCTGCCAAAGATTCGTAATTTACATGCAATTCTTCGCTGGTTAAATCTTTTTCAACGTTATCCACAAACTCAATTTCAGTCATTTCACCTGTGATTGCCTTATAGAAACCGCTAAAAATATACATTAATCCACGACCACCCGCGTCAACAACACCAGCTTTCTTCAAAACTGGCAACATTTCAGGCGTCATTTGAAGCGTTGCTTCACCATATGCTAAAACTTCCGTGAAGAAATCTTCAAAGGTTTTTGCATTTTTGCAAGCAGTTTTACTCTTTTCTGCCATTGCCTTAATGATAGTTAGAATTGTTCCTTCTTTTGGCACAGTTACTGCCTTATAAGCCATTTCTGAGCCAAGTTGAATTGCTTTAGCGAAATCTTTAATTTGAATTTCGTTTTCAACACTCATTAAAACCGAGCAAAGACCTTTGATAATTTGTGATGTGATAACCCCACTATTGCCACGAGCTCCTTTCAATGCACCACGATTAAAAGAAACGCAGACAGATTCAATTGTGTTAGATTCACAAGCGTTCATCTCTGCAACAGCACTTTTAAGTGTTAAACTCATATTAGTACCTGTGTCACCATCTGGCACAGGGAATACATTCAAAGCATCAATGTCTTTCTTCTTTTCTTCCACCAAAGAAAAAGCATTGGCAAACATCTTTCTTAACGTAGAACCGTTAATAGTTTTTCCCATAATATTAAACTCCTATATTCTAACATCTACGATATGCACAATAACATCGCGAACAATCATGCCCGCAAAGCGTTCAACAGAGTATTTAACACTTTGCCTAATGCTTTCAGCAACAGCAGTGGCAGAAACTCCGCAGTGACGCATGATAACATAGACGTCTATCTTCATACTATCATTTAGAAGAGAAGTCACAACAACCCCCTTGTGAGCTGTTGTTAATTTATTCCCCTTGAAAAAGCTTCGTTGAGAAACTAAGCCCACCACTCCAACGCATTCTAACACAGAAACAGCAGCAACCTTGCTGATTGCTTTTTTGCTGATGCTGATTTTACCAAATGAATTAAAAGTGGCTAATTTCATTATTCTCTCCATCGCTATTATATAATATTATAATATTTAAAGCAACCTTTTTTAATCATTTTACAAAAAATTTTTATTTTTTAACTTTGTGAATTTTTTAATGTTTAAAACTATTTTAACCAATTTTATAAAAACACTTGCATTTTGATTAAAACTATGCTAATATAAGTTAGTTTTGAAAAGAAAATATTACGGAGGTTAAACTTATGAAGGTTTGTGAAATTTGCGGAAAAGGTCGCACAACTGGTAACAATGTAAGCCACAGCATGCGCCACACTAAAAGAACATTTGATGCCAACATCCAAAAAGTTGATGTGGAAATAGATGGAAAAAAAGGTAAAAAGAACATCTGTGCTAAGTGTTTAAAAACTATGAAGAAAGAAGCTAAGTAATTTAGTTTCTTTTTTTGTCTATTTCACATTGCGTATGCTTTGTTAAATAGGTGGAAAAAAAGGTAAAAAGAACATCTGTGCTAAATGTTTGAAAACTATGAAAAAAGAAAGCAAGTAGGCTTTCTTTTTTTGTCGCATAAACGTTTACGTTGCAACTAAATCGAAAGCAATTTATTGCTTCTTTTTTTATTCTATTAACGCTTTAATCCATTTGTTCATATAAACCAATATGAAAATTTATGTTTGGAAAGCACCTAAGATTGTTGGTGCAATTTTAAGATTGATTTTTAGAAAGAATGTGGAATATATAGGGAAATAACTTTTTCTAATTTTTAAATAAAATGCTTAGAAAAAGGAAAAGAAGCCATGAAGGAAAAACATTCGGTGTTCCTTCATATTGGGGCGAGAAGATAACCATAAAAAAAGTTTGCACTACTTGTGCAAACGTAAATAGCGGTTAATCTTCGAGCCTGTCTTTATATCTCTTAGTTTTTGGATAAGCCCTATCCGGAACACTTTCATGAAGTTCTTTTATAAGTTTGATTTGAGATTTATCTAAATCCTTTGGCATTTCGCCTTTTAAGGTCACAATTAGATCTCCAGAGCCCAAACCCTTAAGATACTTAATTCCCTTGCCTTTAAGTGTGTATTTTGTGTTTGATTGAGTGAGAGGGCTAACATCAATTGTTTGAACACCTTTTGGTGTTGGAACTTCCACCTTTCCGCCAAGCATAAGTGTTGTTATTGGTGCGTAAACATCCACATATAAATCAAAACCTTTTCTCACTAATAATGGATGCTCTTGAACGGTGATTGCAATTCTAAGATCTCCAGCAATACCATTTTCACTAGCAGTTTGATGACCTTCACCATTTAAGCGGATTGTTTGGTCATTATCAATACCTGCAGGAATTTTAACCTTCATTTTGGTTGTTACAGTTTTTAAGCCACTACCTTTACAATTAGGACATTTATCTTTAACAACTTTTCCTTTTCCTCCACAGTTTCGGCAAACGCCTGTTGTTCTTGTCATTCCAAATAGAGTTTGTTGAGTATAGGTTACATGACCTGTGCCATTACATTCAGAGCAAGTTACATAATCGCTTGAAGATTTTGCTCCTGTTCCATGACAATCTGGACACCTTTCTTTTCTGGT